>JACAFE010000041.1 GCA_013388435.1 Nitrospirota bacterium
AAAGCAATTGAAAAAGCAAAAGAAATTTTTAAGATAGAAAAACCTACGGAAGAGCAAATCAATGCTGCTGAAAAGAAATTAATAGACGAGGCTTGCGAACCTTTTGATAAACCAGAATTTCGAAATCTTTTAATTGAGATAAAGAAAAAAAACGAACAGATTATTGACACCATTAGCAAGGACAGAATCATTTTTGCAGGATTTGACGAACAGGCAAAGGAAAGGGCAAGAGGGGTTGTTGAAACCTTTAAAAAATTCATTGAAGAGAATAAAAATGAATTAACCGCACTCCAGATGATTTATAACCAACCCTATGGGAGAAGACATATCACCTACAAGGAGATAAAGCAATTGGCAGAGGCTATCCAGAAGCCTCCCTACAACTTAACAACGGAGCTCCTCTGGCAGGCATACGAACAGCTTGAACAATCAAGGGTAAAAAAAGCAGGACCGCAAAGACTTCTTACTGATATAATTTCTTTATTGCGATTTGCCCTTGGCGAGGAAAGCGAACTTGTTCCTTTTGCTGAGATTGTCAATGAGCGATTTGAAAAATGGATAAAACAGCAAGAGCAACAAAGCAAGAAATTTACTCCCGAGCAGATGAAATGGCTCACAAAGATCAAGGACCATATAGCCAGCTCGCTTGCGATTGAAAAGGACGATTTTGAACTCTCACCTTTCTACGAAGAAGGCGGACTTATCAAGGCATATCAGATTTTTAGAAATGAACTGGATGAAATATTGGAAGAATTAAATCAGGTGTTGGCAGCGTGAGGATTATGAATTATTAATTCTAAAGAATTAAAGCAGATTATAGAGGAAGGTGAAGGCTATAAGATAGAATTTAAAGAATCCTTGTCAGGACTTGACAAAGAAATGGTTGCTTTTGCAAATGCCTCCGGTGGCAGAATATTTTTAGGTATTTCTGATGATAAAAAAATTAAAGGTATCAAAATAAATAATGCACTTAAATCTCAGATTCAGGATATAGCCAATAATTGTGAACCACTTATTAAAATTATTTTTGAGGAGTTTGAAAACATTCTAATAATAAATGTGAGAGAAGGTGATGATAAACCTTACAGATGTTCATCTGGTTTTTATACAAGAGTAGGACCAAACTCGCAAAAGTTAAATCGTGATGAAATTATTGCCTTTATTAAATCTGAAGGGAAAATTCGTTTTGATGAATTGGTAAATTTAAAATTTGATTACAGGAAAGATTTTGATCTCAATAAATTTGAGAAATTCTTAAAACTTGGAAATATAACTAAATTAATTGATACTCCAACTTTATTGGTAAACTTGGGTGTAGCGGAAAAACAAGAAGGTAAGCTTATCTTTAATAATACTGGAATTTTATTTTTTGCTAAAAACTTGCAGAATTTTTACCCTCAAGCAGGTGTAACTTGTGCACTTTACAAAGGCACTGAAAAAGTTGAAGTGCTTGATAGAAAAGATTTTAACGAAGATATAGTTTTCAATATTGATAGTGCCATGAATTTTTTAAAACAATATATCCCTGTCAGGTATGAAATGACAGGTACTCCTCAAAGGCGAGAACTACCTGAAATTCCTTATGATGCTCTTCGTGAAGCGATTATAAATGCAGTTGCCCATCGTGATTATTTTGAAAAAGGCTCAAATGTAATGGTAGAGATGTTTGATGACAGAATTGAAATCACGAACTTTGGAGGTTTACCGAAGGGATTAAAACCAAAAGATTTTGGCAAGAGAAGTGTTTTAAGAAATCCAAATATTGCAAACTTGCTTCATAGAATTAAGTATATTGAAAAGATGGGGACTGGTATTTCTAAAATTAGAAGATTGGTCAAAGAGGCAGGCTTACCTCCTGTGAAATTTGAATTTGACACATTCTTCAATGTTACTTTTAAGCGGTTAAAAAGCAAACATATTATTGAAAAAGACAAATATGAAGAGTTCGGAATAAGGTTCGGAATAAATGAGGGAATAAATGAGGGAATAAATGAGGGAATAAAAAACAGGTTGCTGCAAGAAATATTGCATATTAAACAATATGGATTTTTTACGAGGGAGATTATAGAAAGATTAAGTAATATTTCAACTGCAACTGCCGAAAGAGATATTGCTTTTTTAAAAAAAATAGGCATCATTAAATTTGAAGGTTCAAAAAAAACTGGAAGATATGTACTGACTGAAAAAGGAAAAAAGTTGTTTGAAGAAGAGTTATGAATTATGATTTGTGAATTAAATAAAAGGAGGTTTGTATGACTTCAAATTATCCAAGAGGCTCAGAATGGAGAAAATGGGATTTGCATGTGCATACACCGTATACAAAACTACATAATGGTTATGGTGATGATAGTGATGTATGGGATATGTTTTGTGCTGAAATTGAAAAATCTGATATATCTGTTTTCGGTATAACTGATTATTTTTCTCTGGATAACTATTTTTTATTTATTGAAAAGTTTAAAAATAAATACCCGGTATCAAAAAAAGTGTTTTTCCCTAATATAGAATTTAGAATTGATTCAAAAAACAAAGACGGTGATCATATTCAATTGCATGTCATATTTTCTAATAGTTTAGGAAAAAATGAGTTAGAACAATTTTTTACAAGATTGAAACTAGTATCTACAGATAATAGTACCTTAACTAATAAATATTGTACAAATAATGATTTATCAGAAGTGGGATATAAGAAAGCAATGGTAACATTGGAAGCATTAACAAATCAGTTAAAGAATGATTTTGCTGAAGGAAAATATTTAATAATAGGTGTTTCTAATGGCTATGGTTCACTAAGACCTGGACAGTATGACAGCAGAGGTGATGAGTATGCAAAAGAAATTGATAAAATATGTCATATATTTTTGGGGGATGAAAGTAATATTAACTTTTATTTAAATAAAATAAGTGGAAGAGAACAATATAATTTACCACCTAAACCAGTATTGAAAGGTTCTGATTGTCATTCCTTTGAAGATATATCTCAAAAACTTGGAAAATTTTTTACTTGGATTAAAGCTGATCCAACTTTTGAAGGATTGAAGCAAATTATTTATGAACCTGAAGAAAGGGTTTATATAGGTGAAGAACCAGAAATTTTGCAAAGGGACCGGGGAAACAAGACAAAATTCATCCGCTCAATAAAAATCAATCAGATAAATGGTTATAACGAAGATAAAGACATTTGGTTTAAAAATATTGAAATACCTTTAAACCCAGGACTTGTAGCTATTATTGGTAATAAAGGGAACGGCAAAAGTGCTTTAACTGATATATTAGCATTATGTGGGAATTCTCATCGTTATAAAGATTTCTCTTTCTTAAAAGAGGGAAAATTTTTAAAGGATGGTTTGGCAAAAAACTTTGAGGCTGTATTAATATGGGAAAGTGACGAGAATATAAATAAGAATTTGAGCGATGAAACTGACTTAAATTCACCTGAAAGAGTGAGGTATTTACCTCAGAACTTTTTTGAGAGATTAACAAGTAATTTAGAAACTTATGAGTTTGAAAAAACTTTAGAAGAAGTTGTGTTCTCTTACATTCCAGAGGAGGATAGGTTTGGTAAATCTAATTTTAAAGAATTAATTAATTATAAAAAGGAGATAGCAGATAGAGAAATAGATAACATAATCAGCAAAATAAAAGAGATAAATGAAATTATTATTGAAAAGGAAAAGAAAAATTACCCCGATTATAAAAGGCAACTTGAAGAAAAATTGAAACTTAAAAATAAAGAATTAGAAGAACGCGATAAAAATAAGCCTAAAGAAGTCCCTGATCCAACCACAGATCCAAATTTATCTGCAGATTTAAAGAATAAACAGAACGAATTATCAAAATTAACAACAGACTTAAAGGAAATAGTTGAACAAATAAATCAAGTTCGTCACGAAATATCAATCTTAAAGATTAATATTGAGGAACTGAAAAAAATTAATAAAGAATTGGAATATTTAAAAAACCAAATTGAAAATTATATAAACACCAATAAACAAGTTTTTACAAAATATGGTTTTAAAATTGAGGATATAATAAAATATGAAATAAACTTCCTAAATATCATTGAGAAAATCAAAGAGGAGGAAAACAGGCTAAAAGAACTGGAAATACAACTAAAGTCTCAAAAAGAAATAGAGGGAGATCTTCCTTTACCAAACAACGAAAGGCAAGAACGTTTTAATAAAAGCTTGGCAGTCAGAAGAGAAAATTTAACTAGGCAAATAGATATTATAAAAGCATCGCTTTCGGAACCTCAAAAAAAATATCAGCAATATTTAGAAGATTTGAAAAAATGGGAAGAAAAGAAAAAACAAATTGATGGTGATGAGAATACAATTGATACTATAAAATGGCTTAAAAACGAAATAGAATATATAGATAGGCAATTAAACAACGATTTAACTAACCTTAGAAACGAAAGATTAGACTACTCTTTGCAGATATTCAGAAAGAAAAAAGAAATAGCAGATAATTACTCTATTTTTAAGAATGCTGCTGATGAAAGGATTAAACAATTTCAAAACATATTGGGAGAATATAATATTAGCATAGATGTTTCTTTAAAAATAAATTTGTCTT
Organism: Nitrospirota bacterium; assembly: GCA_013388435.1. Lineage (GTDB taxonomy): Bacteria > Nitrospirota > Thermodesulfovibrionia > Thermodesulfovibrionales > SM23-35 > DYFC01. The sequence goes on from JACAFE010000041.1 coordinate 4,579, forward strand.
TTTATGATGAATTTCTTGGATTTATTGATCAAGGCAGAAAAGGTAGTTTCTATGGAATAAATGAAGGCAAATTAATTTTAGAAAAATTAATTAAGGGGAAAGACATCAATAGCGAAGATGGTATCAAATCTCTACTCTCTGAATTTATAGAATACTTAGAAAATGATAAGCGAGAAGGTATTGAACAGGAAAAAAGGTACATTATTGACCAAATATCAAAGAAAAAGAACATTTCAAATTTTTATGAGTATATCTTTTCTCTGTCCTATCTTGAACCAACATATGAACTAAAATTAGGAAACAAGAATCTTGTACAACTATCCCCAGGGGAGCGAGGGGCATTATTAATTGTATTTTATTTATTGTTGGATAGAGAAGATATTCCTTTAATAATTGATCAACCTGAAGAAAATCTCGATAATGAAAGTGTTTATAGAATACTAAGGCATTTTATAAGACATGTGAAAAAAGAAAGGCAGGTTATTATAGTAACACATAATCCGAATCTTGCAATTGTTGGTGATGCGGAGCAAATTATCTTTGTCAAAATTAATAAGACAAATAAAAATACTTTTAGTTTTGAATCTGGCTCTATTGAAAACCCAACAATTAATAAACATGCTTCTGATATTTTAGAAGGCACATTAAAAGCATTTGATGTTAGGCGACTAAAATATTTAAGGTATAATTATGAGTGATAACTCAAAAAACGACTATAAAATTTCATCCCTTCCACAACTTCCCAATGGCTGGGTGTGGGTGAGATTGGGAGAGATAGTAGAATCGATCAAAGGTAAGAAGCCAAAAAATCTTGGTGATAAAAATGAATTTTTAAAATTTCCATATATAAATATTGAGGCATTTGAATTCAAAAGATTTAACCAGTTCACAGATGGGAAAGATTGTCCTACTTGTGAACCTTATGATATATTAATTGTTTGGGATGGAGCAAGATGTGGGTTAGTTGGAAGAGGGGTAAAAGGAGTTATCGGCTCTACTCTTGCAAAATTAGATTGTGCAGACATAAATAAACCTTTCTTGTTCTACTTTCTTCAGACAAAATATGAATATATAAACAAACATCCCCGAGGCGTTGGCATACCTCATGTTGAACCTAATTTATTTTGGAATATTCCTATCCCCCTCCCCTCTCTTGCCGAGCAACATCGTATTGTTGCAAAGATAGAGGAGCTTTTTACCAAGCTTGATGCTGGGGTGGAGGCGTTAAAGAAGGCAAAGGAGCAAATCAAACGCTATCGCCAGGCGGTCCTAAAATATGCCTTTGAAGGCAAGCTGACCGAAGAATGGCGTGTAAAGGCAACTCAGGTAAGGGCAAATCAAGTAAGGGCAATTCATGAATTGCCCCTACCGTAATTCATGTAATACAAAATTAACTTTAATGTAACAATATTGTAACAATTAGTGTTGTATATTAAATGATGACAAGTGATTGATTGTTCCGAATTTGCATCCATTAACCAGAAAAATGCAATAAGATATTAGTGGTTAACCAAAAAATGAATTTTTATATTTATGAAATGGCAAACAGAAGAAAAATTAGTTGAAATTATAATAAGTTCAATTGGGCTGTTATCAGTTCTTATTCTTTTATTTATTGGATTTTTCCTTTTCAAAGAGGCGTTTTATATCTTTTATAAAGAAGGTGTAACTCGCGTAATCTTTGGTTCTCAATGGTATCCCACTCACGATCCCCCAAGTTTTGGAATGTTTCCACTAATTATGGGAACAGTTGCTGTAACATTACTCACTTCTATTATGGCAATTCCTTTAGGTTTAGGCACTGCTGTTTATATTGCTGAAGTAGCAAATTATAGGGTTAAAGAATTTTTAAAGCCATTAATAGAAATGCTTGCAAGTTTTCCTTCTGTTGTGCTTGGTTTTTTCGGCATGGTTATAATAGCGCCAATACTCTCAAACTGGCTTTCTCCTATGCTTTCTGAGACATTGCCTGAAATTCTGAAAAGCACAAATCTGCCTTTTATATCAACAACTCTTGCAGATTTTTGTTATGACAAAATGTTTATAGCATCGGGTCTTAATATTACAACTGCATCATTAATGCTGACAGTAAGGGCAATTCCTGTTATAGCAAGTATAGCAGAAGATGCCTTAACAGCTGTTCCGAGAACGTATAGAGAAGCTTCATATTCTCTGGGCGCTGATAAATGGAATACAATCTGGCGAGTTGTTATACCAGCCTCTGTGTCGGGATTAAGTGTCGCTGTAATCTTAGGAATTGGAACAATTATTGGGGAAACGATGATTGTGCTTATGGCAGCAGGTGGAGCTGCGGTTGTTCCGCACTGGATTTTTGATGCCGCACGTCC
>JACAFE010000063.1 GCA_013388435.1 Nitrospirota bacterium
GCGGGTCTCACTTCCAATGCGAAGCATTAAATTTGATAAACGCAATGAACGCAATAAACGCTATAAACGCTATAACGCAATGAACGCTCTTCGCTAAGTCAAGGGGTCAGGGGTTGTATATTCCAGCTTTATCAATAATCGTTTCACAAAAGCATTAAGCGGTAACTAAGTCGGGCATACTATGGGTAAGATTGACAAAGTTAGGTGGTATTTTTTATGATTTCATTTCAGCAATAAAGTTAATAGAAGGAGGCATTGTGTATTTTCAAGACTTAATATTAAGACTCCAGCAATTCTGGGCTGAAAAAGGCTGCATCCTTCTTCAGCCTTATGATATAGAAGTTGGAGCAGGAACATTTCATCCTGCAACTTTCTTTAGAGTTATCGGGCCTGAACCATGGAAAGTAGCTTATGTAGAACCTTCAAGAAGGCCAACTGATGGAAGATACGGTGAGAACCCAAATAGGCTTCAGCATTATTATCAATATCAGGTTATTCTTAAACCATCACCTTCAAATAGTCAGGAACTTTATATTGAAAGTCTTTCATATCTCGGCATAGACCCGCTTAAACATGATATTCGTTTCGTTGAAGATGACTGGGAATCTCCCACTCTCGGGGCATGGGGATTGGGCTGGGAAGTCTGGCTTGATGGAATGGAGATTACACAATTTACATATTTTCAACAGGTTGGCGGAATTGATCTTAAACCTGTTTCACTCGAGTTAACATATGGTCTTGAAAGAATAGCAATGTATCTACAGGAAGTTGACAATGTTTTTAACCTTCAGTGGTGCAAAGGAATTAAATATCATGAAATTCATCATATGGCTGAAGTAGAATTTTCTAAATTCAATTTTGATTATGCTGATACAGAACTATTAATGAAACAGTTTGAAGCATACGAAAAAGAATCCATAAGATTAAACAAAATAGGTTTGGTTCTTCCTTCATATGAGTTTTGTCTAAAGTGCTCCCATACTTTTAATTTACTTGACGCACGGGGTGCTATTTCTGTTACCGAAAGAACAGGATATATTGCGCGCGTAAGAAATCTCGCAAGATTATGTGCAAAGGCTTTCTATAAGCAAAGAGAAGAATTAGGCTACCCGCTTTTGGTTTCAGACAAGTAATATAACCCAAACTGGTTAATATCTCATTCTAACTCTGTATGTAAGCTTTGTTTCTTTATCTTTCGGAATCTGCAAAATAAATTCTGCGGTAAAAGCTTCTGTCTTTTTATAATTATGCGAACTATTCAACATTATCCAATCACCAGGCACAGGTTCAATAACTTTAACAGTAATATCTTCTTTTTTATGATTTCTGATTGAAATCTCGAAAGCTGCTTCGTATGTATCATAAGCTATCTTTTTCCAGTCGGTCTGTTTCCTTGTGGCAATAACGTCAAAAGCATCACCAAGTTTAACCCTTATTTTTTCGTCCTTTGGTGTATGGTCTATTTTGTCTTCTCCAATGAATTGCAGACTTCCTTCTGCATCATGCTTATAAACTCTAACTATGCCTTTTGGCATAGGAACACCGAGATTATTTTCCTTTTTATTATTAATCTCTATATACACTCCGACTTTTTGCCCGGGCATTGCTTCTGAATATTGGCTGTAGTAATAATATTTATTACCCTGGAAAACGAGTTCTTTTTCTACAGGAATCCCGTCTGCTGTAACAAGATTAATCTGTTTTGTCTGGTTGTCTTTTACAGTTGTTTCCCTTTGAAGAGTATAAATATGGTATTCAAAAAATTCTTCTTCTTTGAATTGGGGAGCTGAAATATCAGCTTCTTTCATTGCATATCTCAGCATTCTATCCCTGTACTCCGGTTCTTCCTTTACCCTATTAACATCACCCGCAACAAGTTTCAGTTTCGCATTTCTATAAGAAGCACCGCTTTTGTTGTCAATTGTAACCCAGCCTGAAAGATCTGCTTGATTATCTTTATCGTTTAAAGTAACAACATAGTCAGCCCTCCAGTTAATTCCATCTGTTAGATATGTTGCTTCAACTTTTTGCTCGGATTTGAGAGTGTTTTCGAGAAGCCAAATAAGCGTGGGTTTGGAAATAAGATTTTCTGGAACTTCAGGAAATATAATCCGGCCAGGATGTCCGAAAGTTATTTCATTATCAATCTGGAAAATAGGGCCACCATTATTGGAAAGAAGTTTTGCATTTACTATTTCCTCTCTTTCAGTATAAAAATTCTTTGAAAACAGCTTTACTTCACGGCCTACATATTTATCGAGAAGTTTCTGAGGATTAAGAAGATCATATTCATAATTTTGTTCAAGTATTCTCAAACTGTTAGGATTAACAAGTGATTTTATATAAACACTTGTTGGTATTATTTTTGCTGCAACATCCATAAATCTCAGTTCATTTATGCCTTCAGGAAGTTTTATTGCTCTCTGATCTTTTATGAGTCCGAGATTTACATTATAAATAGTTACCGCAATACCTGTCTGATCTTCAATGCCAGTCGAAAAAACCGATGATTTTTGATCTGCAGCAGAAACAATGCCGTATGAAATTAAAATTGCAGAAAACAATCCAGCTAAAAAACAAAAGAACCTTGCTTTCATCTTAATCCTCCATTAATATATAGATAATAAAAGCTTACCATAGTGTTTAACTGATTGCAAAAAATAAATATTTATGAAGGAATTTCTTGCTATAGCAACATTAATGTTCTGGCCTGTAATACCAATTTTCTGGATACCTTTGCATTTTAGTATCAGGTTATTCAGAAGACTCGGAATTTTTACATATATTGTTCCGGGAATTGCATGGTTTCCTGTTGCTTATCTTATCTGGACTCACAGGCATTTTCTTTTAAAAATCGCCATAAACTTTCCACTTTATGTAAATATAGCAGGACTTATTCTATTAATATCAGGCACAATATTACATATATGGACAATAAAACTTCTTGGGTTCGGTACTATTATCGGATTGCCCGAAGTTTTCCCGGAAATTAAAAATAAAATTATTAATAAAGGCCCGTTTTCTGTTGTAAGACACCCGACTTATCTGGCTCACACCCTGATGTTTTCTGGTGTTTTTTTATTTACAGGTTTTCTGTCTGTAGGACTGGTTGCTTTATTAGACTTTTTTGCAGTAAATTTAATAATAATTCCTTTGGAAGAAAAAGAAATGCTTGAGCGTTTTGGAAATGTTTATAAAGAATACTGTAAAAAAGTATCTTCTCGTTTTATCCCGTGGTTGTTTCATCCATAATAATATTCTTTGTGTTATAATTTCAAAAAAATTGGAGAGACTATGCTATTCATTGGTCTTGATATAGGTTCAGTCAGCGCAAAATATGTTATTGTTGATGAACAGGGGAAAAAAATAAAAAGTTATTATGAAAGGCACAAAGGACACCCTTTGCCTGTTGCTCTTAAACTTCTGAGAGAAATCAATAGCTCTTTAAATATCGAAAATTCAAAAAAGGATTTCTCATTATCAATAACAGGTTCTGCGGGCAGATTGCTTGCTTCAATCTTGAAAATTGTACCTGTAAATGAAATTGTTGCACAGGCTTTTGCCACAAGCCTTGTTTACCCTTCAATAAGAACCATTATTGAAATGGGTGGAGAAGATTCAAAACTTATATTGCTTGAACCGCATGGTAAAACAGTAACAGATTTTTCAATGAACTCTGTGTGCGCCGCTGGAACAGGTTCTTTTCTTGACCAGCAGGCTGAAAGGCTGAAATTAACAATAGAGGAATTCAGTGAACTCGCTCTTAAATCAAAAAAGCCATCCAGAATTGCAGGAAGATGCAGCGTATTTGCTAAATCAGATATGATTCACTTGCAGCAAATTGCAACACCTGTAGAAGATATAGTGGCAGGGCTTTGTTTTGCTGTTGCAAGGAATTTCAAAGGTTCAATTTTAAGGGGTAGAAAATTGCTTCTTCCTGTATCTTTTCAGGGAGGAGTTGCTGCAAATAAGGGCATGGTTCGTGCTTTTAAAGAAATATTCAACCTTGATGAACTCATTGTTCCTGAAGATTTTGCTTTAATGGGCGCATATGGCGCTGTCATGAAAGATATTAAAGATAAAAAAATAAACTATTTCGACCTCTCAATGCTCGAAACATATCTTAATTCTTATAAACCCCTTTCAGGGTGCCACCAGCCATTAAAAAAACCGGGTGAAACTCTTGAATTCGGGGAAAGAAGATTTCATTCAGAGTCACCTTACTCTGACATTGTCTCAATAATAATCCGCTATCCGCCCGAACAAAGAAAAAAAGCTTTTATGGGAATAGATGTAGGTTCAATAAGCACAAATCTTGCCGTGATTAATGAAAAAGGGGAACTTGTTGCAAAACGTTATCTAATGACCGCTGGCAGACCTATTGAAGCAGTGAGACAGGGACTTATGCAAATTGAGAGAGAAGTAGCCGGGACTTTCAATATTTGCGGGGTCGGGACAACTGGTTCCGGCAGATATATGATTGCAGATTTTGTAGGCGCAGATATAGTTAAAAATGAGATTACTGCACAGGCAACTGCTGCTGTTTATATTGATAGTAGTGTTGACACAATTTTTGAGATAGGTGGACAGGACTCAAAATATATATCTCTGCAAAATGGAATTATTGTAGATTTTGAGATGAATAAAGCATGTGCTGCAGGCACAGGTTCTTTTCTTGAAGAGCAAGCAGAAAAGCTTTCAGTTTCAATTAAAAATGAATTCCAGGAAAGGGCATTATCTGCAAAAAATCCCTGCAGACTTGGTGAAAGATGTACAGTTTTTATGGAAAATTCATTAATAGCAAATCTTCAAAAAGGTGCTGATAAAAATGACCTTCTTGCAGGGCTTGCATATTCTATTGTGCAAAATTATATAAATCGTGTCGTTGCCGGGAAAAAAATAGGCAGGAATATTTTTTTTCAGGGCGGGGTAGCATTCAACAAATCAGTTGCCGCAGCATTCGAAAAATATCTCGGCAAAAAAATTACAATTCCTCCTCACCATGATGTCACAGGCGCCATAGGAATGGCTTTGATTGCAAAAAAATACATGAGAGAAAATCCATTTAAATATTCAGCCTTCAAAGGTTTTGATTTATCAAAGAAGCCTTATGAAATTAGTTCATTCCAATGTAAAGGTTGTCCGAATGTTTGCGAAATAAACAGAGTCAAAATATCCGGGGAACAGAATTTTCTATTTTATGGCGGCAGATGCGAAAAATACGATATAAGAAAAAAGGACAAACCAATTCAGACCGACCTTTTCTTATTCAGAGAAGAAATGCTCTGGAAAGAGCACCTGAAAAGAAAGGAAGCTTCGGAATCAGACTCCAATAAAAATAAAATAACAAGTTTTTTTAAAGGCAAGCGGAAAATACATAAAAAAATCGGCATCCCATATATTTTTTACTTCCATGATTTTCTGCCATTCTGGAGTACTTTATTATGGGAACTCGGGTTTGATGTGATTGTATCCCAGAAAACGAACCGCCAAATAATCAATCTCGGATTAGAAAAAGTACTTGCTGAATCCTGTTTCCCGGTTAAGGTTGCACATGGTCATATCCAGTATCTTATTGACCAGAAAGTTGATGCTATTTTAATCCCGAGTTTCATCAACCTGAATTCACCTGACGACCCGATGGAGAAAGGAGTTGGTTGTCCTTATTCTCAGGCAATCCCCTATATCTCAAACATAGCATTTGAGAACATTAAAATTATATCGCCCATAATAAATTTACGGCTTGGTAAAAAATATTTAATAAACCAAATATACACATCATTCAGACCATTTGGGATAAGCAGATTTAATATTTCAAGAGCAATAAAGAAAGGAGAAATTGCACAAAAAGAATTTATTGATTCAATACAGGAAAAAGGCAAAGAGATACTGTCAAATATAGAGAATCCTTCTATTGTAATAGTAGGCAGAGCTTATAATTCATTAGATAGCGGTGTAAATCTTCAGCTTCACAAAAAACTTGCTGATCTTGATGTGCTTTCCATTCCTTTTGACTTCCTTCCACTCGAAAATTATCAAATTCATGATAAATGGCCTAATATGTACTGGCGTTCAGGCCAGAGAATTCTCAAGGCTGCAAGATTCATAAAAGAGACAAAGAATCTTTATCCAATATTCATCGGCAATTTCCTCTGCGGTCCTGATTCTTTCATTTTGAAATATTTTAAAGAAGAAATGGGTGATAAACCTTTTTTGCATATTGAAATAGATGAACATAGTGCTGACGCAGGTGCTATAACAAGATGCGAAGCTTTTCTTGATAGTGTGGCAAATAGAGATTTGATAATGCATACTAAACCCCAGGCTAAAGAAGGTATTCCTATAGTAAATATTATTGATCGGAAACCTTCATGGAAGATATATATCCCGCGGATGTCTGACCATGCATTTGCACTTGCAGCAGCTTTTGAACGCTGTGGCATAAATGCTGAGGTTCTTCCTGAATCAGATAAACAGACAATCGACATAGGGAAAAAATTTGTATCAGGCAAAGAATGTTATCCATGCGCTGTAACAACAGGCGATATGGTTAAAAAAGTCCTTTCTACTGATTTTCAGGCAGAAAACAGCGCTTTCTTCATGCCTTCGGGTTCTGGTCCGTGCAGATTCGGGCAGTATAATATCTTTCACAGACTTGTTCTTGATAATCTGGGGTATAAAAATGTCCCTATTTATGCTCCAAATCAGGATACTACATTTTACTCTGACCTCGGAATTGTTGGAAAAGATTTTACCAAATATGCGTGGGAAGGGATTATAGCTATTGAATTGTTAAATAAATGTTTGCATGAGACAAGACCTTTTGAAGCTGAATCAGGGATTTCTGACAATCTATACACCAAACATTTTGAAAGACTTTATAATTCTCTCAGGCAGAACAATGGTGATATAAAATCTCTCCTGATGGAAATAAAAACCGATTTTATGAATGTACCGAGAAAAAATTTACAGAAACCTTTAATTGGAATAATCGGAGAAATATTTGTTAGATCCCACCGTTTTTCGAACGAAGATCTTGTAAGAAAAGTCGAATCGCTCGGCGGCGTTGTCTGGCTTGCTCCGGTCGAAGAATGGATATATTATGTAAATTATATAAGTTTAAGAAAAGCATTGTTAAAAAAACAAAAGTCTGTTATTATTAATTTTTTACTGAAAAAATATTTTCAGCAAAAAATAGAGCATGAATTCTCAAAATACTTCAGGGACTTTCTCAAGACAGGAAATGAACCTGAAACAAAAGATATACTTAAAAAGGCGAAACCTTATCTTGATAGTTCTTTTGAAGGTGAAGCCATACTTAGCATTGGTAAAACAATTGACCTGATAGAAAAAGGTGCTTCAGGTATAATAAATGCTATGCCTTTTGGCTGTATGCCTGGTACAATTGTAACTGCTCTTTTACGCGGAGTAAGCAGGGATTATGGCATACCATTTATAAGTATTCCATTTGATGGCACCGAATCTGTCACTACTGAGATACAGATTGAAGCTTTTATGGAACAGGCAAAAGATTTACATAGAAAAAAATATAATTGATCCATGTTTTTCTGACCTGTTTCGGCTATTCAAATGCAAAAGGAGGGTTGATGAGTGGGAAACGTTAAAAAGTGGCGCAAGAAAAAAATGAGCAAACATAAACATGCGAAACTCAGGAAAAAGACCAAATTCCAGAGAAGAAAAAGCAAATAGATATTAAAATCAAGAACATACCCAATATGTTTATAAGTAAAAAATTGAACCATATATTTTTAAAATAACACGGGATTCTGGCAGGTCAGAATAATAATCGAGTCCTGCCAGAAAATAATCTTAAAATCTAACCAGATCAATTAACCAGGAATTTAATATGTTTATACCATTTATTACTACAGGAATTGGAAGTCTGCCCCATACAGATGCCGTGGCAGCATGCACTACCATACTTAACTCTTTTGATGTCCCTTTCTGGCCTCAATTTCCTCGATTATCTTTCAGAGAATTAATGATCCCACAGTTTTCAGAGGGAATACCTCTCATTAAGATTGATACCGAAAAAAAAACCATCTGGGTTGATAAGGATAATTACGAATCTGCTACAAAATTTCTCGAGTCTTATACAGATGACTTTATTCTTCCTGTTTCAGAGGATTTTGCAAAAGGTCTTTATACTTTTTTAAGAGTAATGGAGGGAATTTATTTTGCTGTTTTAAAAGGACATATTACCGGCCCCCTAACTTTTTCTCTTGGATTAAAAGATAACAATGGCAAACCTGTTTATTTTGATGAAGAAATAAGGGAAATTATCCTTCTCGCGCTTAAAGCAAAAATAAGATGGCAGGTTCAGCAACTTAAGTCCTTAGCACAATACGTAATTATATTTATTGATGAACCTGTTCTTTCAGCACTCGGCACATCTTCTTATCTCGGTGTAAATACTGAGGAAGCACTCAGGCTTCTTAAAGAAACTTCCGATGCAATTAAAAATGCAGGTGCTATATCCGGAATTCATTGCTGCAGCAAAGCAGACTGGTCACTTGTAATAAACAGCGGAGCAGGTATTATAAGTTTTGACGCATATGATTACATCGAATCATTGCCAGTTTATTCTGAAGAGTTTACAAAATTTCTGAAAGAAGGCGGTTATCTGGCATGGGGCATTGTACCAACAACTGACGCAATCAACAATGAAAATTCAGAATCTCTAAAACAAAGATTCGACAGAGGATTAGAGATTTTGACAAAAACCATGCCTTCGGATTTGTTGCTTTCTCAAATCATTTTAACTCCTTCCTGCGGGGCAGGCTCACTCAGCATCGAAGAAGCTGAAAAAGTATTTAAAACACTCGGAGAGCTAAAAGAAATTCTTGTAGAGAGCTATACTTAAGTTAAAAAATATTTTTCGGTTTATTTTATTTCAAGTGCAGAGAAAAAATATGGTATCTCATATGATGCTGATTCCTTTGAATCCGAGCCGTGAACAATATTATGTTCTATATCAGAAGCAAAGTCCGCTCTTATAGTTCCGGGAGCAGCATCTTTTGGATTTGTAGCTCCCATTATTTCCCTGACTCTACTTATAGCATTTTCTCCTTCTATAACCATTACAACAACAGGACCTTCAGACATAAATGAAGTAAGGCTTTCGTAAAAAGGTCTTTCTTTATGAACTATATAGAATCCTTTTGCATCGTCCTTTGACATTTTTACCATTTTAAGAGCAGCAATTCTTAGACCTTTTTCTTCAAATCTTTTTATCACTTCACCTATAACATTCTTTTTTACACCATCAGGTTTTATGATTGACAGAGTTCTTTCCATTTTGCCTCCATTAAAATTAAAACGTATTATCAAAACTTAACCATAGAGAAAATATTAAATATCAATTATTACCTTATCACAGTTGTTCTATGCTAACTTTTCTACAAGTTTTCTTACAGAAGCACAGGATTTTTTAAATTGTGCTTTTTCCTCTTTTGTTAATTTAACTTCTATAACTTTTTCAACACCTTCTTTGCCCAAAATTACAGGCACACCCATATATAGATCTTTTACTCCGTATTCGCCATTGAGATAAGCCGCACACGGGAGGGTTCTTCTTTCATCAAGCAATATACTTTTTACCATCTGGAAAGCAGAAGCTGCAGGCGCATAATAAGCACTTCCTGTTTTTAGAAGAGAAACAATTTCAGCTCCGCCGTTTCTCGTCCTTTCGATTAGCTTTTCAATTTTTTTCTTTGGCATCAACTCTGTAATAGAAACACCTTTTACTGTTGAAAATCTTGGCATTGGAACCATATCATCACCATGTCCGCCAAAAACAAGAGCCTCAACATCTTCAGGTGAAACATTTAATTCAGAGGATATAAAAGTCCGCAGTCTTGCTGCATCAAGAATCCCACCCATACCCATGACCTTCTTGCAGGAAAACTCTGTTGTTTTCCATGCAAGCTGCGCCATTACATCCATTGGATTGGTTACAATAATCAATATACAGTGAGGAGATGTCTTTGCAATTTCTGTGCTCACATTTCTGATAATCTTTGCATTTGCTTCAAGCAAATCACTCCTTGACATTCCCGGTTTACGCGCAAGTCCTGCTGTTACCACAACAATATCGGATAAAGCTGTTTCCTCATAACTATTTGTTCCTTTTACAATAGACGAAGAACCCCACAAAGGACATGCTTCTGCAATATCCAGAGCTTTCCCTTGCGGCATCCCTTCAACAACATCGAAAAGCACAATATCAGCAAGGCCTGATTGCGCAATCAACTGCGCTGTTGTTGCTCCTACATTTCCTGCTCCAATAATAGATACTTTCTTTTTCATAGGATTTAGATTATAAAAGAAATTTAAATATTAAGGCAACATTATTCTTACAGCGTATAATAATAAATTTAGAATGATTAACCCAGATAATGCAGACATTGCTCAAACTTCAGCCTCTTTAAATTTCACAACATCTGTATTATTTTAATTTCATTTTCTGGTCTAACATATACAGATGCTTTATTGTTAAGATATAATATTCATATGGACTCAAATGGAAATACAATTGATATTGCAAAAAACGTTTTAAAGACTGAAGCAAACGCGGTTGAAGCCTTGATTGATAGGCTAAATAGTAGTTTTAGCAAAGCTGTCAACTTGATATTAAACTGCAAGGGTAGAGTTGTAGTAACAGGAATGGGCAAATCCGGACTTGTAGGGAAAAAAATTGCAGCAACCCTTGCCTCAACCGGAACCCCGTCATTTTTTCTTCATCCAGCTGAAGCAAGTCATGGCGATCTTGGCATGGTTACTGAAAGAGACATTGTTATAGCTATTTCAAACAGTGGAGAAACAGAAGAGATAGTAAATCTTATACCTTTTTTTAAGAGATTCAATATCAGTTTGATATCAATGACAGGGAATATCAATTCAACTCTTGCAAAACTTTCTGACATTACAATCGATGTTTCTGTAAAAGAAGAAGCCTGTCCAATGGGAATTGTACCCACCGCTTCCACTACTGCCACTATGGCAATGGGAGATGCAATAGCTGTATCACTTCTTGTAAAACGTGGAATTAGTGAACAGGATTTTGCTTTTTTTCATCCGGGCGGTAATCTCGGTAAAAAGTTTTTTGTAAAAGTAAAGGATTTAATGCATTCAGGGACAGAACTTCCTCTCGTTTCATTTGATACTCCTATTTCAAAAACCCTTATAGAAATATCGTCAAAAAGGCTCGGTCATGCAATAGTACTTGATAACAAAGGTAAAATTGTAGGAGTCATTACTGATGGAGATGTAAGAAGAGGATTAGAAAAATATGCTGAAAATCTTTTTGGAATGCGCACCGAAGAAATTATGACAAAAAATCCTAAAACTATCCTTCAGGATGAACTTGCTGCAAAAGCTCTTTCAATAATGGAAAACAAGTCAATAACAGCTTTAATCGTTCCTGATGATGATAATCATCCAATAGGTATTATTCACCTGCATGACATTCTTAAACATGGAATTGTTTAATCCAGAAAATACAAACATCAGCTTATAATTCTCTGCCATCGGCTCTACCCAAGAAATGTAATTGAAATAATGTAGATTCTACTGAATAAAAAAAGGCTGAAGGCGTTTATTGCGTTTATAGCGTTATAGCGTTTATATCGTTTATCAAATTTAATGCTTCGCATTGGAAGTGAGACCCGCTTTGCGGGTCTGGAATTGAGTGCCGAAAAACGGCACTGGAA
>JACAFE010000005.1 GCA_013388435.1 Nitrospirota bacterium
CAAAAAAGGCTGAAGGCAAAAAGCGTTTATAGCGTTATAGCGTTTAATTAAAACCGAACAGAGCATGGCGCAACAACAAAGAGCGAAGAGCTCATAAAAGTCTGAAGGCTTTAGGCTGAAGGCTGAAGTATAAAGTATGAGCTTCGCTCATTAGTAAAAAAAGCTCATAATTTGTAGTTTATGAATCATAGCGAACAACTAATAATATAATGAAATGGCGATAATTCAATTTATGAAACAAAATCACGGGTCTATTTTTACTGAGGCTGAAGTCGAAGCGTAAGCCTCAGAGATAAAATAGGCTACTACATTAAAAAATAAAGTAAAGCAATGTTTTTATATTAAGGTAGTTTATTTTGGTTCATAAATTGAATTATTGCCAGTAAATAACCTTATAACTAACTTGACAAAGGAATATACAACCCCCTTAATCCCCTTTGACAAAGGGGGAATTTGGTAAAGAGTGAAGAGCAAAAAAGGCTGAAGGCAAAAAGCGTTTATAGCGTTATAGCGTTTAATTAAAACCGAACAGAGCATGGCGCAACAACAAAGGCAAATAACAACCCCCTAACCTCCTTGACAAAAAGGAAATTAGCTCATAATAAAGCCTTCAGCTTTTTTCAAATTTGCAATATCTGTATTATTTCAATTACATTTTTTGGGTGAATTATTTTAAGCATTGGCTATTAAGCTCGCAAGCTTGATGGCTATTTAGCTTTTTAAACTGCATTTTTTGAATAGAATTAAGTTATCATTAAGTATGGATAAAAAAAGGGTAAAAATTTTTGTTAAAGGAATAGTACAGGGAGTTGGATTCAGACCTTTTGTATATAATCTTGCTGAATCACTTAAACTTAAAGGTTATGTTATAAATTCTTCAAAAGGTGTAACAATTGAAATAGAAGGAAATGAAATTGAATCTTTTATTCAAAAACTAAAAAATGAAGCACCTCCTTTGTCCCAGATCCTGAGTATAGAAACTATTGATCTGCCATATCATGGTTATAAAGATTTCAGAATTGAAGAAAGCAAAGATGAAGGCAGTTTTACCTTAATTTCTCCTGATGTATCAATTTGTAATGACTGCCTTAATGAAATGCTTGACAGGAATGACAGGCGGTATTTGTATCCCTTCATTAACTGTACCAATTGCGGTCCAAGATATACAATCACAAAATGCGTTCCTTATGACAGACCTAATACAACAATGTCTGTTTTTAAAATGTGTACGGCTTGTAGTATGGAATACCATGATCCTCGCAACAGGCGTTTTCATGCACAGCCTAACGCATGTCCTGTGTGTGGTCCTCAAGTACAGCTTTTATACAATAACAGCAGAATCAAAGTAAAACAACAGAACTCAATAAAACAGGCAATTGAGCTTCTCAAGAAGGGCAAAATAATAGCTGTCAAAGGTCTTGGTGGTTTCCATATTGCATGTGATGCTAACAATAAAAATGCTGTAGAACGTCTTAGAAAAGAAAAAAGGAAAAATAACAAACCATTTGCATTAATGGCTCCTGACATTGAAACAATAAAAAAATATTGTTATGTAACTGCAGAAGAAGAGGAAATACTCAAATCAAACAAAAGGCCAATTGTATTATTGAATAAAAAGGTAAATAAATTGCCAGAAGCAATTGCTCCTAATAATCCCGGCATTGGTTTTATGCTTCCTTATACACCTTTGCATTATCTTTTATTCTATTATCCAATAAGTGAGACGGATTCTGATAAAAAATCAAGTCCAAATTTTGATGCTCTGGTAATGACAAGTGGAAATATTTCTGAAGAACCTATTGTCACTGATAACAAAGAGGCGATGGAAAAATTATCAGGAATAGTTGATGCATTTCTTATCCATAACAGAGATATTTTTATGCGTGTTGATGATTCTGTGATAAGAGTTATAAGCGATAAATCTACTCTCCAGAAACTTAAAGTGAATAATAATCCTATAATTTATTTTATAAGACGCTCACGTGGTTTTGTACCTGACCCTGTGGAGCTTCATGAAGAAGGGCCTGAAGTACTCGGTTGCGGAGCTGACATGAAAAATATTTTTACCTTAACTAAAGGCAGTTTTGCTATACCTTCCCAGCATATAGGCGATATGGAAAATTATGAAACACTTCAGTTTTTTGAAGAAAGCCTCAATAATCTCAAAACTGTTTACAGGGTTAATCCTGTTGCGCTGGCATATGACCTTCATCCAATGTATCTTTCAACTCAATGGGCATTAAGGCAAAAAAATATCAAAAAGATACCAATTCAACATCATTATGCTCATGTTGCTTCTATAATGGCTGAAAAAGGTTTTAAAAATAAAGTAATCGGAGTTTCATTTGATGGAACAGGATATGGTACTGACGGAAATTTATGGGGCGGCGAATTTCTTATCGCAGATATAAAAGGCTTCGAGAGGGCAGGTCATATAAAATATATACCTTTACCCGGAGGTGAAAAAGCTGTTAAAGAGCCATGGAGAATAGCTGTAAGTTATGTCCGCGCTTGTTATAAAGATAAAACTCTATCCACTCTAAAATCTATAGGATTTGCTGATAAATACGGGATAGATAATATTAATAGCATCCTAACTATTATAAATAATACACAATTTTCACCTTTATCATCTGGAGCCGGAAGATTATTTGATGCGGTATCTGCATTGACAGGAATATGTGATAAAAATACTTTCGAAGGTGAGGCAGCAATTGCTCTTGAAGCTTCAGTTAGCTCTGATATTAAAGGCAGTTATCCTGTTAACTTAGAGCTTAAGAATTGCTATGAAATTGATTTTTCGCCAGCGATCTTACATATTATTAATGATTTGAATAAAAATATGGATAAAGGTATCATATCTGCTAAATTTCATAATACTGTTGTAAAGGTTATCATTGATATTGTTTCAAGGCTGTCTGAAAAATATTCAATTTATGATATTGCTCTATGCGGCGGTGTATTTCAGAATATGTATCTGCTTTATAAAACAATAGAAGGGCTATCTTTAAAAGGAATGAAAGTTCACATACATGATAAGGTTCCAACTAATGACGCAGGTATATCACTCGGACAGGCTTATATTATAAGAGAGAGAATAAAGTCAGGTATTGAATAATAGACACCTGATATCAAAGTAAATTAATTAGAGGAGGGAGTAATAGATGCAAAAAATAATTAAGAAAATACACAGTCTGATGAAAACTATCAACAGGCCAATAAAACTTATGGAAGTCTGTGGCACCCATACCGTTGCTATATTCAGACACGGCATAAGAGGAGTAATACCAAAAGAAATTATTCTATTAAGCGGACCCGGTTGCCCTGTATGTGTTACGCCGATTAAAGATGTTGATATAGCAATAGCAATATCAAAAAAGGATGGATATATACTTACTACTTTTGGTGATATGATGCGAGTTCCCGGCAGCAGAAAACAGTCGTTATTTCATGCGCAGGCAGAAGGCGCAAATATAAGCATTGTATATTCTCCTATGGATGCTCTTGATATTGCAATAAAGAATAAAGACAAGAAAGTCGTATTTTTTGCAACCGGGTTTGAAACAACATCTCCTTCTATTGCAGGAACACTTTATCAAGCAGAACATGCGGGTATTAAAAATTTCTTTATCTATTCTGCTCATAAAGTTGTACCTCCTGCGCTTAAGGCATTAATAAATTCACCCGACCTTAAAATTGATGGCTTTATTTTACCCGGGCATGTTAGCACAATAATTGGAAGTAAACCATATGAATTTATTGCCACTGAATATAAAATACCTTCTGTTATAACAGGATTTGATGCCGAAGATATTCTCACATCAATAATGATGCTTCTTACCCAGATAGCTGAAGGAAGAGCAGAGATTGAAATACAATATACAAGTGTGGTTAAACC
>JACAFE010000017.1 GCA_013388435.1 Nitrospirota bacterium
AACACTGATTTTCCGATGAAGGCAAATCTTGCCCAAAAAGAACCTTTAATGATAAAGTTCTGGGAAGAAAACAAAATATATGAAAAAATTCAAGAAAAGAGGAAAAACAGTACTCATTATATACTTCATGACGGTCCGCCTTATGCCAATGGACATATACACATCGGGCATGCTTTAAATAAAATCCTCAAAGATATAATAGTCAAGTTCAAATCAATGAAAGGATTTTATTCTCCTTTTGTTCCCGGATGGGACTGTCATGGATTGCCTATTGAATTGCAGGTTGACAAAAATCTCGGGGACAGGAAAGATAAGCTGACCATTCTTGAAAAGAGGGATTTTTGTAAAAAATACGCCTCAGAATTTGTTGAAATTCAAAGGAATGAATTTAAAAGACTCGGAGTATTCGGAGACTGGTCAAATCCTTATTTAACCATGTCTTTTGGATATGAAGCCACAATAGTGAGGGAATTCTGCAAATTTGTGGAATCTGGTTCTGTATATAAGGGCAAAAAGCCTGTTCACTGGTGTCCTTCCTGCGTCACTGCTCTTGCAGAGGCAGAAGTTGAATATAATGAAAAAGAGTCTCCGTCTATTTATGTTAAATTTGCTGTTGATGATGAAAGCCTGAAAAAATACCTTCCACAGTTAAAGGACAATAAAGTATTCATCTTAATATGGACAACCACACCATGGACTTTGCCTGCTAACCTGGCTCTTGCTTTTCATCCCGAGATAGAATATTCTGCTATTGAATTCAATGATAGTGTATTCATAATAGCTGAGGCAAGACATCAGGCATTGAAGGATAAAATTGGGTTAAATGGCAATGTGTTATTTAAAGCTGCTGGCAAAGAATTTCAGGGGATTGAAGCAATTCATCCTTTTATTCAAAGAAAATCAAAAGTTGTGCTTGGTGATTTTGTTTCAACCGAAGAAGGGACAGGAATCGTTCACATAGCTCCCGGACACGGTGAAGATGACTACGAAGTCGGTTTAAGATATGGCCTCGATATTTATGCTCCAGTTGATGATTACGGCAAATTCAGATTCACAGGCGAAGGAAAAGACGCTGTTTTACAGGGGAAATTTGTCTTTAAAGCCAATGAAGAAATCATTGATATTCTAAAAAATAAAAATGCTCTCGTTCTTCAGGAGAAGATAAAACATTCCTATCCTCATTGCTGGAGGTGCAAAAAACCTGTAATTTTCCGCGCTACTTCACAATGGTTTATCTCAATGCAAAAGAATAACCTGCGAGAAAAAGCGCTCTCTGAAATAGATAAAACAAACTGGATTCCGAAATGGGGAAGAGACAGGATATATGGAATGGTGTCCAACCGTCCAGACTGGTGTCTCTCGAGGCAAAGAGCATGGGGAGTTCCGATAACAATACTAAAATGCAAAGAGTGCGATGAATTTGTTACTGACTCCAATGTTCTATCAAATATTGTCAAACAGGTTGAATTGCATAGCGCTGACATATGGTTCATGAAAGAAGCTGAAGAATTCCTTCCCGATGGATTTATCTGTAAAAAATGCGGCAATAAAACTTTTACAAAAGAAATGGATATTCTCGATGTCTGGTTTGATTCAGGCGTAAGCCATGCTGCTGTTCTTGAAAAAGACGAACGTCTTTCATGGCCTGCTGACCTTTACCTTGAAGGTAGCGACCAGCATAGAGGATGGTTTCAGAGTTCACTTCTTGCATCAGTAGGAACAAGAGGAACATCGCCTTACAGGACAGTTCTGACTCATGGTTTTACGGTTGATGGTCAGGGTAAAAAAATGTCCAAGTCAATGGGAAATGTAGTTGCTCCGCAGGAAGTCATAAAAGCCAATGGTGCTGAAATCCTGAGATTATGGGTTTCAGCTGAAGACTACAAAGATGATGTAAGAATATCAAAAGAAATACTTGATAGACTTACAGAGGCTTATCGTAAGATAAGGAATACCTGCAGATTCCTTCTTGGAAATATTTACGATTTTGACTGGAAGGATTACAGCAATAACCTGCTCGAAATAGACAGATGGGCTATGAGCAGACTTCAAAGTTTTATCAAAGATATTTCATCTTCATATGAAAACTTTGATTTTCATGAAGTTTATCACAGCTTGCATAATTTCTGCATAGTTGATATGAGTTCATTCTATCTCGATATTCTTAAAGACAGATTATATACATTCAAAGCAGACTCGGTTGAAAGAAGAGCATCCCAGTGGGTACTTGTTAAGATACTTTCTGCTATGACACGTCTGATGGCTCCTGTTCTTTCATTCACAGCAGAAGAAGTATGGCAATCCATGAAAAAAATTGCATTAGAGCATATAGATATGTCTGAATCAGTATTTCTCGAAGATTTTCCTTCTGTTGATGAAAGATATCTTGATCCAAAACTCGAGGAAAAATGGGACAAATTATTCATCCTGAGAGATGAAGTAAACAAATCCCTTGAAATCAAAAGAGCTGAAAAATTCATAGGGAATTCCTTAGAAGCCTCTATATTCCTGCATCTTCCCGAAGATTACAGCAAACTCGTCATGGAGAATCTCGATTTTCTGCCTTCTTTCTTCATTGTGTCAGAAGTAAAAATTGTTGATGAAATACCCGTGGATTCATATAGCAGTAAAACAATTGAAGGACTCAATATAAAGATTGAACATGCTTTAGGCGAAAAATGTCAAAGATGCTGGAACTGGAGCGAGACAGTTGGTAAATTTGCAGACGAGCCAGAAGTATGTGAAAGATGCTACAGGGTAATCTACGGGTAATGAAGAAAAGTATTTTTGTTACTCTCATGGTTTCGTTAATTGTAGTTATTGATCAGGCAACAAAATATTTAATATCAACATCCATGTCAGCCTCTGATTCGATAGAGATATTGCCCTTTCTTCATATAATAAATATAAGAAATACAGGCGCTGCATTCGGGATGTTCAGGGATTTCAGCAGCAGTTTTTTTATAATAATATCTTTTGCAGCAATAATTTTTGTACTGAATCTCATAGTGAGAAATGTCTATAGTTTAACAGGGCTTTCAATGATACTCGGAGGAGCAATTGGAAATCTGATTGACAGGCTTATTAACGGAAAAGTAGTTGATTTTATTGAC
>JACAFE010000066.1 GCA_013388435.1 Nitrospirota bacterium
CAATATAAAACATATAACCTCTTAATATTTTCTTTTCTTTTCTGCCTTCCTCATTAATATAATAGGTTGGTTCCATAAGTTGTTTGGGTTCGAGATCCCATAAAATATGTTTCAGTACAGCCTGATCCTCTTTAATATCTTTAAGGCCGGGCATATCTTCAAGCATCATAAATTATCTCCTCTGTCTTTATTCTGTCTTCTTTCAGGGACTTTAACATGTTTGATAGTTCCTTCATTCCATTCTTTTGATACATAAAGTCCACAATAACAACTTCCATAATCTTTAATGTCCGGATCCCTATAAAGGCAGGGACATATTATATCCTTATCTTTCTCTTTATTGCCAGATGCAAGACGGCATGGACAGGAACGGTATCCATATCTTTGTTCATTAGCAAGAAGCCCTTCAAGAATTTCAAGAACATATTCCTTGTCTTTATTTAATTGAATACCTTGAGATTCAGCGTATTTTGTAAGTACTTCAAATAATCGTTCTTTTGTCATTGTAACCCTAATGCTTTTTTGATTGCCTCTTCATCAAAACCTGTTATCACTTCTTCAATTACAATAGTTGGATATGTTGCAGCTGGATTATATTTTTTTACCTCTTTTGACATAAGCCATTGTTCACCGCTGTCAAGCAAATCAACTTCGATATGCTCAAAATTAATCCCCTGTTCTTCAAGAAATTTCTTTGCTCTTTTGCAATTTGGACATGTGCTTAAACCATAAAGTCTCACCTTTTTATTTTGTTCTGCCATATTACCTCCTATGCATTTCCTGCTGGATTATCAGGATGAAGGATATTATACACACCTGGAGCAGATTGTGAAATGTCTTCCATCATCTCCCTGTGTGCTTTTTGAATTACATCAATAGGTAACTTCAGCATTTCGGCGGCATCCTGAAGTGTTTGCCCTTTTGTATAATGCAAATCTGCAATCATAATTTTTAGAGCATCATCTACTATAAATGCCTTTAAATCAGAATCTTTAATATCAACAGCGTTACAGGCTTCGGTGAAACTCAGGCCATTTGAAAGACCTTTCATTATACGATCCATTGCTTCGTTATAAATAAGAGTTTCAAGTTCAGTATATTCCTTATATTTAAAATCATCCATAAAAACCTCCGTTTTTACTATTATACTATTCTGTAATCTTTCGATTCAAACACACCAAACCATTTATTATAATATATTGAAATGGATCCACTTGGGAAAAAAGAACTCATTACCTTCTATGACATGCATTTAAAGAATTTTGGCGACAGGCCACAAGCTGTAAGATGGACACGTGAAGGCCAAATCAGACGTTATGAAAAATTCCTTGAAATAATTGGCAACTGCAATGACAAATCAATACTTGATTTTGGTTGTGGGAAGGGTGATTTTTATGGCTTTCTCAATGAAAAAAATATTTCAGTATCTTATTGTGGGATTGATATAAACGAGAATTTGATTTCCCTTGCAAATAAAAAATATAAAGATACACAAGCAAAATTCATAGCCATTGATATTGATGAAACCGAGATAGGAAAAATTTTTGATATTGTGATAGCATGCGGAGTTTTTAATTTAAGGATAGCCGGAATCGAAGAATTACTAAAACAGACTCTTAAAAAGCTTTTTTCTATTTGTAAAGAATCTTTGCATGCTTGTTTTCTGACAGATTATATTCCTTATAAAGATGTAGAGCTATTTTATGTAAAACCCGGAGAAATTCTTGATTTTGTGATTAAGGAAATATCAGAAGATGTGGTACTAAGACATAATAAAGAAGATATATACCTGTCTATATACAGAGGAAAAGAAACATTATAAACAACATTTTTTATTCGGGTCAAAAGGATGCTTTTCCACCTGATTCAACGCCTAATTGCATTACCTTCCTTAAATCTTCTTTTACATTTTCAGTCATTCCTTTTTTCTCATAAGCTATAGCTCTTTGTTTATAAGCATTGATATTCGATGGATTAAGATTGATTGCTTCCGTAAAATCCTCTATGGCACGATCCCAGAATCCTTTTTTCATATAAATTATTCCGCGTGCGGTAAAATGATATGAATTATTTGATTCAAGTTTAATTGCTGATGTATAATCCTCGAGAGCTCTATCAAGTTGACCCTTAGCTTCATAACAACTTCCTCTTCTTACATATCCGAGAATCAGGTTTTCTTTTAGTTCTTCGGATTTTATTGCTTTGGTATATAACCTAATTGCCTCGTCATAATTCTCTTCTAATTGAGCTTTTGAAGCAGCAGTTATATCATCTATTGCATCAGCTATTGAAAACAAATGGCTTGAAATAATCACAAAAAAAACAACTAATAATGAAAAAACAATCTTTCCCCACATTTATATTTCCCCCAATTTCCTTAAAAGAAAAATCATAATTTATATTTTACTTTTATTATTAAAAAAGCGGAATCTGATATTACAGAGACCGCTTTTCTATATTGTATATTTTTAAAAATTAGTGGCTGTGACTTTTATCTTGTGCATGCGATTCAGAATGTTCCTCATGCCCATGTTCATGACTCTCACCATGTCCATGACCATGATCGTCATGCAATTCCTCATAACCTGTAAACATTGCAGTTATATGTGCCATTGGTGTGTGTCCAAGTGTTGCCAAGTAAAAGTGGACAATAATAAATGCGCTAAAGAATATCCACAGGAATACATGAATGAGGTCAATAATCTGTAAACCTCCTGCAAGATTTACAACAGGCTCAAAGAGTTTTGGATCCCATAATAACATTCCTGTTATAAGTTGAAGCGGGATTAGAGCAACCATAATCATAAGATATGAAACCTGCTGCATTGGATTGAATTTATTTTCGAATGTCGAATGATGAGGATTTTCATCACCAACCATAATTCCCCAGCCATAAAATTTTGCCTGACGCAATGCTTTCTTTGCAAACTCAACAGGACGATGTAAAGGTGGAATGTATATCTTTATATTTCCTGTTGAAAAATAGTAGATAACCCAGATGAAGTAATTGAATACAAGTAGCCAGCCAAGCCAGCTGTGGATTTTAACAGCTGTTTGAAAAGAGAAAAAATGAATAGCATTACCGAGTTTTATTTGGGCTCCAGTGAGTATAAGAATAATAAAGGCTAATGCATTTACCCAGTGCCAAATTCTAATTGGTAGCGGATGAAGAAATATTCGTGTCATTATTTCTTACCTCCCTTCCCCATTCTTCTTAAAGCTCTTATGGGAGAAGTTATGATTCTGAATGATATATGTCCAATAGGAACTGCTATGCCGCCGATTAATGCAACAATAAAGATTATATCCAGCAGTTTTACACTTGTACTTCCAAGAACATAAAATTTACTCATCGGGATGATAGAATATACAGAAATAAGCACTTCTTTCTTAGCCGGTATAATTAAAGGTTTCCCGTCAGATTTTTTAATAACTATAAATACATTCTGGAAAAGCTCAGCATCAGGCTTATGGCATTTGTCGCAATCCTTAACACCTTCAGCCTTGCTTGCAATCATATGTGCCTCTGTTGCTTTTTGAACATCCATGTTGCCCGTGAATGTCACACGCACTCCATGTTTGAAAAGCTGAGCAAAAATATTCCACATTTCTTTTTGACTGATCATTCCATCTGAATCAGAATCAAGTTTTTTTATAAGTACATCAGGCTCTATCCCAAAAATTTTTGTTAATTCATCATCTGATATAGGTTTATTTGTCTTACGGCTGGTAAGTGTTAGATAAATTCCCCTTTCAGCATTTGGAGAATGACAGGCTGCGCATGAAACTGCATCAAAATGAGCAATTGAAAAAGTTGATAGCTTTACAGGCGGATTATAAAGCCATTTTGTGTGAAGCTTTGCTGCGTCCTTATGGCATTTAAGGCAACCATCTTTTATTTTTGTAGTCATCTTAGCAGATTCAACATTATGAGCATTGTGGCAGGATGAACAAGCTGGAGCTTTTTCATTTCCTTTAATTCTTGCTTTTCCATGCATGCTGGCTTCATAAGAAGGACTCATATCAGAATGGCATTTATTGCATGAAACAATACCAATATTTTTATCCTTTTTAGGACTTGCGATTGAATGGTCTCCATGGCAATCAACACATGAAGGAGCTTTTTCATTTCCTCCTTTTAGCTGGTCAATATGAACACTCATTTCATATAGTTTCGCAGCTTCTTTATGACATTTTCCACAAAGCTCGGACGCGGTTATTGTATATGCTCTTCTGCTGTTAAATGACCTTACAGGGTGCTGAGTTTTTGAAAATTCGCTATGGCAGTCTTTGCATAGAAGTTTTGCATGAACAGATGAGGCAAAAGAATTTTCATCAACATAAACAGATAGAGCTTCTCCATTTTGCATTCTCATGCTTATTTTATTCCTGTGGCATGTAAGGCAGTAAGCATTTTCCTGAACACCTGCTTTATTAATAGCTGTTGGCCTTATGTAATGTGAACCGTGACATTCAATACATGGTCCCTTTGCTGCCAGAGCTTTATGAATGGGTTGTCTTTGATTAAGCTGGGCTTCAGTGTGGCAGATTGAGCAATTTCTTGAAACACTTAAAGCATATTCGCTTCTACTTTGAATCCTTTTTGATTGAGGGTGGTTATCCATATTTATATCAATATGACAACCGCTACAACTTACTTTACCATGCACAGATGCCGCAAATTCGCTGCCATTAATATAAAGCGACAGGATTTCTTTATTGAGCAGTTTTTTGGTCATAGTTTTGTCTAAATGGCATTGAAGACATAATTTGTTATTTTCGGCAGAGCCTGCTTTTGCAGCATAAATATACATGGGGTAAAGCATGAAAGAAACTAATAAAAAAATTGACAAGAACTTTTTCTTACACATATAACCCCCTGTGAATTTTAATCAATTTTTCAAAAGATTTACAAACGTAAAAGTTATAGCATATATCAGCAATATAATGCAAGAACATTTTACTATTTATTTAAGATAAATAACTTTTTATAGAATATTACGACTAAATCTTCCTTTTTATATTCAAGCATTAACAAAAATCCACATCTATCTAAAAAGATATAGAAATATTTGAATTTTAAATTGACAAAAAAGGTTTTTTTAAGTTAGATTATATTTTACCCGAGGGCCGCTAGCTCAGCAGGTAGAGCAACGCCCTTTTAAGGCGTGGGTCGTTGGTTCGAATCCAACGCGGCTCACCATTTGCGTCCCCATCGTCTAGCCCGGCCTAGGACATTGCCCTTTCAAGGCAGTAACACGGGTTCAAATCCCGTTGGGGACGCCAATTTTCAAAATCTTTTTAATAAGAAAACAAAAGGGCTCAAACCTCTGAACATTAATTGAGACATTTATTCTCAAGTCCTTTATTTTCTGCTCTGAGATGCCATGAAGAAGAATATTTCAATAACATTCCAATTTTAGTTTATAATATTCTATGATTGCGATTATTGATTATGGAATGGGCAACCTTCGCAGTGTTGAGAAAGGTTTTCTAAAAGCAGGAATTGATGCAAGGGTTGTTACCATGCCCAGAGAAATTAATAATGCCGATGCTATAGTATTGCCAGGTGTTGGTGCATTTAGAGATTGTATCGCAAACCTCGGGAAAATGAATCTAATTGAGACTATAATTAACTCTATAAAGAAAGGAAAACCCTATCTCGGAATATGCCTCGGCTTACAGATACTTTTCTCTGAATCAGAAGAATTCGGTATTCAAAAAGGCATGAATTTATTAAAAGGTAAAGTTGTACGTTTTCGGAGCAGCTTAAAAGTTCCACATATGGGCTGGAATACGGTAAAATTAGTAAAAAAGCCGCCTGTTTTTAATGGTATCGATGATAATTCTTATTTTTATTTTGTCCATTCCTTTTATGTCAAACCGGATGATGAAGAAATTGTTTCAGGTACAACTGATTATGGAATAAATTTTACTTCAATGGTATGGAAAGATAATATTATTGCGACACAATTTCACCCTGAAAAAAGTCAGCAAACTGGTTTAAAAATTTTGAAAAATTTCGGCGAATTCGTTAAAAAAGCTTAAATCGTCCAAACAGTTGTTCTATCTTTTCCTTCCATTTTTGAACGATAAAGTGCACGATCCGCGCTTCTTATAATTTCTTTTCTGTTTGCCCCGTCTTCAGGAAAAGAAGCAATACCAATGCTGACGGTAATTGTTTCTTTTGGATATTTCTTCCAGTTCCTGGGAATCATTTCCCTAACAGCTTTTCTTATTCTTTCCGTAACCAGAAAAGCTTCTTCTTTACCTGTCTGGGGCATAATTACAGCAAATTCCTCACCCCCAAAACGCGCTATAACATCGCTTACCCTAAGAGTTTCTTTTGCAATAAATGATATTGCTTTTAGCATCTCATCTCCTGAGATATGTCCTTCTGTATCATTGAAAAGCTTGAAATCATCAATATCAATCATTGCCAGAGAAAATGAAAGATTATGCCTCTCGGATCGGTGAAGTTCTTCAATAAATCTTTCCTCAAAATATCTTCTGTTAAACAAACCCGTAAGGGAATCTGTAATTGAGAGTTCACGCAAATGTTCGGCAAGATTATAATAATTTGACCTTTCAAGAGCTATAGTAGCATATGAAGCAAAAGAACGTATCAAAGACATGTCTTCTTCAGAAAAAATTCCGCCAGTAATTTTATCAGCTATATTTAAGACGCCGATTGTTCTATCACCTATTTTAAGAGGAATACTTAAAAATGAACCTGTTTTATATTTATATTTTCTGTCCGATTTTATATGATAAATCTTTTCAATATCATCAACAAGCACCGGGATTCCCTCTGTAAAAACCTTTCCAGCTATCCCTTCTCCGGGCTTTATTTTTACAGCATCAAAAAGTTTTTTATGAATACCCCTTGCAGCTTTTATAGTAAGCAATGATGAATTATTCTCTGCCAGAAGCAGAGAACCCTTTTCTGCTTCAGCAAGCCGAACAGATGTTTCGAGTATTGCGTTATAAAGTTCGTCAGGCTCCATCAATGGTATTATTCTTTCAGCAGCACTCCATAGAGTATTTACATCCCTCAGATATTTTTGATATGCTTCCTGTAATTGTGCCACTCTCAGCATTAGACCTGCTGCCCTGCAAGTCTCTGTTATTAATTGAATATCTTCAGCAGATAAGTTAGTATTTATTATATTTAATACCCCGGCTGTTTCATTTCCTGTAATAATTGGAAAAACAGAAACTGTAACTATATCTTCGTTTAATCCAGCCCTCATTATATCCATGGCTGAGTCATTATAAACGTAAATTTGTTCTTCTACTGCTTTTTCGATAAATCCATTTATTTTCAGACTGGTTGTTTTTAAATAATCCCTTAGTTTGCCTGTTGCCAAAATTGGTTCAAGCATTCCATTATTTCTAATCAAAATTACGAGACTTTCTGCATTAAAAAAGAAAAGTATCATATCTGATAATATAGAGAATATATTACTTTTCTGATATTCGTCATTAATATCCGAAATAATTTCCATCATTATTTTTATTACTCTGTATTTTTTTTCATTAATATTGTATTTGTAATTACCTGTTAGCATTATGGCAAAAATTGATTTAATATGTCGGGCTGTCTGGATAAAAGAAGAAAGATTTTCTATTATCATCGGCTTGAAACCATTATCTTTTGTTTCTAAAACAGAATAATAAACTTTCTTTTTCTCAATAAATCGTTCAAAATCTTTTGATGATAAATATATACCACCTCCTGATATTATGAGAGTATTTTTATTCACACTCACAGGAGCAAAAAAATGGTAACCGCCTTCCGGTCCTTTAAAAATTGAAACATCGTGAGAAAGAATTGCTTTATTTATAGATTTCCTGACAAATTCATTATATTCGGAAATGCCAGCAGGAGAATACTTAATTGTTTTTAATATTTCGGGCTCATTTACTGTTTGCAATATAATATCCCCTTTTGAACTGTATAAAGAAACAGGTATTCCGGCAAGCTTTGCAAGGTGATTCAATAAAGCGGATAGATTGTCAATATCAAGAAATTCCATCTCTCCCACAGCTTCTTTCTTAAAATAATACAGAGATTTTTTATTTTTTTATTCTCTGCAAAAGTTCTTTTATATTCAATTGTAAAACCGGATGTCTTATATCTCCTGCTATTTCACTCAGTGGTTTCAATACAAAATAACGTTCATGCATATTCTTATGAGGAATATTAAGTTTTTCATTATTAATAACCATATTATCATAAAGGAGAATATCAAGATCAATTATGCGGGGCCCCCAATGAAATGTTTCTTTTCTTCCCATTTTCTTCTCTATGTTTTTCAGAACTCTTAATAAATCAAATGGTTCCATGACTGTCTCAGCCTCAATGACCATATTCACAAATATTGGTTGTTCTTTTACACCCCATGGTTCTGTTTCATAGATAGAGGACTCTTTTTGTATTATTATTCCCTCTTCTTTCAATAGTTCTATGGCTCTCTTACAATTATCAACTCTATCCCCTAAATTCGAGCCAATTCCTAAATATACTGTTGACATATTTTTACTCAATTTTTTCTGAAAAAGATAAATTCACTGGTTTAATCCAGATCATGCTTAAACAAATTTTGAAAAACATCTGCATTATTTTTATCAAATAATCTTTTTTATTCTTTCGACCGCCTCTTTTATTCTTTCTACACTCGCTGTTAAAGCAAACCTCACATACCCTTCGCCGGGAGAACCAAACCCATTTCCAGGAGTTACAAGCACTCCTGCTTTATTCAGGATATGTGCAACAAAACCTGCTGAATCAAACTTTGAAGGTGTCTTTGCCCATAAATAAAAAGTTGCTTCAGGCCTGGAAAGTTCGATTCCCATTTCTTTAAGACCATTATATAGTATATCCCTTCGTTCCTTATATGTATCCCTTATTTTTGCAAGAATTCTATCTTCTGTATTCAGAGCCACAATTGATGCTTCCTGTATAGCCTGAAAAATTCCTGAATCAAGATTTGTTTTTACTTTACCTAATCCTGCGAGAACCTCTTTGTTTCCGACCGCGAAACCTATTCTCCAGCCTGTCATATTAAATGTCTTTGACAAAGAATGAAATTCTATTCCTGTCTCTTTTGCACCAGGCGTTTGTAAATAGCTAAGAGGTTTCTTATCATAATAAATTTCAGTATAAGAAGCATCATGGCATACAATTATGTTGTATTTAAGAGCGATTCTTACTACTTCTTTAAAAAAATCCAATGTGGCTGATGCAGAGGTGGGATTATTGGGATAATTTATAAACATAAGTTTTGCTCTTTGAAAAACCCTTTCTGGAATAGACGAAAAATCAGGCAAAAAAGCATTCTTCTCAATTAATGGCATAATATAACTCTTACCGCCTGCAAATAAAGTCCCTACAGGATAAACAGGGTATCCCGGAGATGGCACAAGTACTGTATCGCCCGGGTTTATAAATGCCAGAGGAATGTGCCCTATTCCTTCTTTTGAGCCAATCAGGGATAATACCTCATTTTTCGGGTCAAGTTTAACACCAAATCTTTTTTTATACCATTCCGAAACAGACTGCCTGAAAGATAGCATTCCTTCATATGAAGGATAACGGTGGTGAACAGGATTCTCTACAGCTTTTTGCATTGCAGAAACAATATGCCTGGGAGTAGGTAAATCTGGATCACCAATACTAAGGTCTATCAGATCAACGCCCTTTTTTATCGCTTTCTGCTTCATTTTATCAATAGATGCAAAAAGATAAGGTGGTAGATTTTTAATTCTTGAAGCCATTTCTACTTTAATTCTTTTCCCCAAGTCCGCCTCCTTTATTCTTTTTTATTTTTTTCGTGTTTTTGATATTATATACTATAATATGGTTATTTTTTCAGAAATCTTATATCCTGAAATAAAGTTTTGTTTAAAATTGACGATTAAATATATATAAAATCTTTAACCTGAATAATAATGACATTGCCAAAAAATTTATGAATAAAGTCAACTGGGAAAATTTCTATAATGCGGTTAAAAATGAAGACTGGGAAAATGCCAAACAATGTCTTCTTGCTATCTGTGAATCTGATAGAAGAAACCCTCAGATACTTATAAAACTTGGCGATATTTATCAACGGCTCGGTGACACTAATAATGCTATTTCTTCATACCACAAATCTGCATGGATTCTGAAAAAAGAAGGATTTATTCATAAGGCTCTTGCACTTTATAAGATAATACTAAGACTTGATCCGAATAATATTGATGCTTTGAAAATTTCACAGGAATTGATTTTTGAAATTGAAGAAAAAAAGAAACAAAAGCAGGCACCAGAGACACTTAAACCTATTGACAGAGAATCAAGCGAAAAAATGAATATATATTATCTACGAGGTGTGGAATTCGATCGTCAATCACTCGATGATAAACTTAAGCTGCGTCTTAAAGATATGGCAAAGGATGACTGGATCGCGGATCAGGAAGCAATACATATCCCAACTCTTTTTGAATCACTCCCACCCGATGAGATTATTCATATACTTGAATTATCCGCACCACATCGTTATTCCGAAGGCGATTACATTATTAAAGAAGGAGATTCGGGCAATTCAATATTTCTACTTCAATCGGGAAAAGCAAAGGTTACAACACATTTACTCGGCCAGGAAATAGAACTCGCAATTCTGTCTGAAGGAGATGTTTTTGGAGAAGTTGCATTTTTAACTGGAAGGTCCAGAACCGCCTCAGTTATAGCTCTCGGCAAGATAAATGTCTTCGAGTTCAGAAAGTTTTTACTTGAGGAGATTTTCAGTAAATATCCTGATGTTTTAAGAAAACTTCACATATTTTATGAATGCAGGGTTCAGGATACACTTAATAAAATTAGCGAACAGATTAAAAAAATAGGGCGCTAAAAATAATTTAACGCCCTATTTATTAAAAAATATAATTATTTTTTCTCAGCTGGTTTTGCTGCAGGCTCTGTTTTTTTCTCTGTTTTCTTTTCTACCTTTGCAGGTTCAGCTTTTTTCTCAGCAGTTTTAATTGCAATGCTCTTTGCTGTCATTTTGCCGTCAGCTTCGGTATATTTTACTGTAACCTTGTCACCAACTTTAATATCAGCGAGAGTCTTTGCTTCTTTACCCATCATTATCTTGGTTTTAGCATCACATGCAACTGTGACATCACCTTTTTTACCTTTTATGGTGATGGTATTTGCTTTTGCATCAACTGCTGCAACATCACCTGTAACCTGTTTTACTTTAACAGGAGCTTTCTTTTCTTCCATTACTGGAGTAGCCTTTTTCTCTTCAGCCTTTGCAGGAGCTTTCTTCTCCTCAGCTTTCGCAGGTGCTGCGGTTGTTGCTGTTTTTTCTGCTGCAAATGAAAGCGCTGTAAAGGAAAGCACAAACATAAGTGATACAATAATCGCTATTGCTCTCTTCAACAAAATCACCTCCTTTCATAATTTATTAAAATTTTTTAAAATCATTAAACAACCACAAATAAATAGCAAAATACATGCCATATGCTAACTTGTTGAATATGAATAAAATCAGGTTTTAAATATTTCTCTTTTAGGGAACAACTTCCTTTTTTGGGGAGTTTGATCCAAGTTTTTCCCATCTGTACCAGAAAGTTTTATAAGTCATGCCGAGAAGTTTTGCAGCTTTTGCAGCAACTCCATTTGCTTTTTCCATTGCTTTTTTCAATAATTCTTTTTCTAACTCATCAAAATTGATTCCTTCATCTGGCAAATCTATATCAAGTATTCCTCTACCCTGAATGAATCTTAGTTCGCTTTTTATATCTTTAAGACTTATATTCCGTGTTTCGCACATTATTACCGCTCTTTCGATTACTGATTCGAGCTGTCTGATATTTCCTGGCCAGTGATATTCCATAATAGCTTTCATAGCATTATCATCTATCCCGTTAATTCTTTTGCCAAATTCACGATTATATTTCTTGATAAAAAAATAGACAAGTTCGGGAATATCTTCTTTTCTTTCCCTTAAAGGAGGCAGATTTATTGTTATCACTTTTAAACGATAAAAAAGGTCTTCTCTGAATGTTTTATTTTTAATTTCTTTTTCGAGGTCCTTGTTTGTTGCAGAAATAATTCTTACATTTATTTTTATGCTGTCACGGCTACCCACCCTTCTTATTTCCTTGTCCTGAAGAACCCTGAGGATTTTTGACTGAGTTAGTGCCGGCAGGTCCCCGACTTCATCAAGAAAAATTGTGCCGTTATTGGCTGATTCGAATAATCCTATGTTTCTTGAAGTTGCTCCGGTAAAAGAACCCGGTTCATGACCAAAGAGTTCACTTTCGATTAGATTTTCAGGTACAGCAGCGCAGTTAACCGCGATAAAAGGCTTTGTTTTTCTTGGACTGTTATAATGAATTGCTCTTGCTATGAGTTCTTTGCCCGTGCCGCTTTCACCAAGTATCAATACATTTACATTGCTTGAACAGACTTTTTTAATAACCTCGATTGCTTCTACCATTTTTTGTGAATGTCCCACAATTCCCTCAAAAGAAAATTTCCCGAATAAATCATTCTGAAGGCGTAAATTTTCTTTCTGGAGTATTGCTCTTTCGGATGCCCTTTTTATTGTTACAAGCAAAAGTTCTCTGTCAAGAGGTTTTGTTAGATAATCGAAAGCACCTTTCTTTATAGCATCAACAGCAGATGAAATTGTTCCAAATGCTGTCATAACAATTGTTGTAGGCTTAAAAGGTTCTTCAGGCAGGGAATCAATTAAATCAATACCATCCATACCTTCCATTTTTAAATCGGTCAGAACGATGTCAGGTCTTATCTTCTTTATAATCTCAAGCCCCTCTTCAGCAGAAGAAGCAGTGTGAGCCTCATATCCTTCATCTTCAAGAATAGTTTTTAGAATATCTCTCTGTAGTTTTTCGTCATCTATGACCAATATAACAGACATTAAAGCCTCCTGAACTATACCTGAGTATTTTGGGTGTTAATTGGTAGTGTAATAGTCATGATGCTTCCCTTACCTTCCTCACTTTTAAAATCAACCTTTCCACGGTGTTTTTCGATGACTCCCTTAGTAATGGCAAGTCCGAGTCCGAGGCCGTTGCTTTTTGTTGAGTAGAAAGGTTCGAAAAGGTGTGGTATTTTTTCCTTTGATACGCCAATACCTGTGTCCCTGACTATTATTTGAATCTTATTATTTATTGTTTTTGTTTCAACTTTAATTTCACCTCCATCAGGCATTGCCTGAAAGGCATTAAGTATTATATTAAAAATACAGGTCTTGATAAGTTCAGGATCAACCGATAGCAAAGGAATACCACCTTTTTGAAAATCTATTTTTACATTATCTTTTTCTGCCTTTATTTTAACAAGATCCAGAATATCATTTATAAGACTTTCAATATTTGTATTCTGAAAATTCAATTTCATTGGCTTTCCGTAATCAAGAAAATCTCCAACAAGTTTGTTAAGTCTCTGAATTTCCTGTTTAATGCCATTAATCAGTGATTCGAATTGTTCTTTTTCTTTCTCTGCTTCAGGAAGGTACTTCTTCTTAATATGGTCTATTGAAAGGCTTATAACATTAAGAGGATTTCTGATTTCATGAGCAATGCTTTTTGAAAGCTGGCCTAAAGCCGAAAGGTGCTCTGCTTCACGAAGCTTTTCTTCCAACTCTTTTTCTTCTCTTAATTTTTTCAACATATGATTAAAGCTCTGCGTCAATTCGCCTATTTCATCTTTTCTATCTGTCGCAAGTTCTACTGTCAAATCTCCAGCCGCAACACTTTTTGCAGCGTTAACCACATTATGTATGGGTTTTGTGTACATTAATGATAAAATGACAGCCAGAAGGATACCTATACTAAATACTATAATAATTGCAACTATTCTTTTAATTGCATTATTCTCAATAATCTCTGAAAAATCTTCTACATTAATCTTTAAATGTATATATCCATAATGTGCATCCCCTGCAACAACAGGAAGTATGACATTGTAAACCTTACCTTCTTTTGTAACAGGATCCCCAAGCTCTGCCTTGATAATTCTTTCTTTTTTTGTCGGACCGAGTTGTTCGCCGATTTTTTGTGGATTGGTACTTGCAACAATCTCATCAGAAGGGCTTATGATCGAAATTTCTTTTACACCTTTTGCATTAAGCTTTTTCAGGTAATTATGAAGTCTCATCTCATCCGTATATCCTGTTGTAGTAACTTCCTCTACCCCGACCTGTATTGCTTTGGATAGTTCTGCAGTCTGTTTCTCGAGTTCATTCATAAGAGCTCTTTCTGATTGTGAATAAAGATATGTAAGCACAGAAATAACAATTAGACTAAGAAAAAGCATCATGCCTATTAATTTTTTATTAAGTGAGATGCTTAAAAAATATTCCTTTATATTCATAGTATTTATTTTAACCATAAATAAACATAAAAAACATACAACTCTTTTCTCCTTTTACCATTTTCTGTTAAAATTCACCATGCTTCTGCAACAATTAATTAATGGTATTACTCTTGGCAGTGTATATGCTCTTATTGCCCTGGGCTATTCTATGGTTTACGGAATTCTTGAATTAATCAACTTTGCTCATGGTGAAATTTATATGTTAGGTGCATATTTCGGTATCATATTCTTTGGATTCCTTACAGTGCTCGGGGTAACAAACTATAGCATATTTTTATCTCTGATTCTGACTTTCTTACTCTCGATAATGTTTTGCTCGGCTTATGGCTTTACAATAGAAAAAATTGCTTACAAACCTCTGCGTAATTCTACACGTCTTAGCCCTTTAATAAGCGCGATAGGGGTATCAATATTTCTTCAGAATTATGTGATGCTAACACAGGGTGCAACTGATAAAGTCTTTCCTAATTTATTCGGTGCCAGAGGTTTTTATTTTCTTTCAATAAGAATGACATATATTCAGTTATTTATCATTATCGTGTCTATTCTGATTATGATATTCCTTCGACTCTTTATAAGAAGAACCAAAATTGGAAAAGCAATGAGAGCTGTTGCTCAGGATAAGACAATGGCATCTTTAGTAGGAATAAATATTGATACCATAATATCTATTACATTCATAATTGGTTCTGCGCTTGCAGCGGTTGCCGGACTTATGGTTGCAATGTATTATGGTCTTGTAAATTATTTCATTGGCTATATTGCAGGGATTAAAGCCTTTACTGCTGCTGTGCTTGGAGGTATAGGAAGTATAAGAGGAGCAATGGTTGGTGGTCTGCTTCTTGGACTCGTTGAAAGTCTCGGCGGCAGTTATATCTCTGGTGAATATAAAGATGCTTACGCATTTGTTATTCTCATAATAATATTACTTGTAAAGCCCGGAGGTCTTTTTAGAAAGGCAGAATTAGAGAAAGTTTAGAATATGTCTCTTCTTAAACCATTAATTATCTCCATCTGGTTTGCTTTGCTTTTTCTACCCTTTAAGGGGTTAAAGGCTGCTTTATTTTTTTTAATAATACTTTTACTAACTCTGCTTTTATTTAACTCATTATTTAGATATAAGAATATATTTAAAGATCCTTTGCAGAAAATTTTTAATCTTTTCGAATTCAATATTCTCACCCCTCTTTACGAATCTATTTATTTAAGGTATGTATTATTTGCTGCTTTACTTGTTATTCCGTTTTTTGTAAAAGATTATGTGCTCGATGTTGCCATCCTTTCATGTATTTATATTATCCTTGCTCTCGGTCTTAATGTGGTTGTTGGATTTGCAGGCCTTCTTAATCTTGGTTTTGTTGCTTTTTATGCTATAGGAGCTTATACATACGCTTTACTTAATACAAAGCTCGGGATCGGATTCTGGTCAGCCTTACCTTTTTCAATGCTACTGACCACAATCGCAGGTTTTCTCCTTGCTATACCGGCATTAAGGTTAAGAGGTGATTACCTTGCGATTGTGACTCTTGGTTTTGGAGAAATTGTCAGGCTGATTTTAAACAACTGGGATACACTCACAAAAGGGCCAAACGGAATTTCTGGAATATCAACACCCGTTGTTTTTTCTTTTACATTCTATAAGCTAACCCATTTCTATTATTTACTGCTATTTTTTGTAGCAATTACAATTTTCATAACAAAAAGAGTTCACAAATCAAGAATCGGTCGTGCATGGATTGCTATAAGGGAAGACGAGATCGCTGCTTCAACTATAGGAATTAATACTACCATGTATAAACTATATGCTTTTGCGTTTGGAGCTTTCTGGGCCGGGCTCGCTGGTTCTATTTTTGCCGCTAAGATGCAATTTGTTTCTCCCGAGAGCTTTACTTTTATGGAATCCGTTTTGATTTTATGTATGGTTATATTAGGAGGTTCGGGAAGTATAAGCGGGGTTATTGTTGGAGCATTTTTACTGGTACTTCTTCCGGAATTATTGCGCGAAGTTCAGCTTTATAGAATGCTCGCACTTGGGGCAGGACTTGTAATTCTTATGATTTTCAGACCTCGAGGAATTCTGGGAGGTAAAAGTGCATCTCTTAGAATTTAGAAATATTTCAATGCACTTTGGCGGTATAAAAGCGATTGAAGATCTTGATATGAGAGTTAAAGAAAACCAGATAATGAGCATCATTGGTCCAAATGGCGCTGGCAAAACAACAATTTTCAATTGTATTACAGGACTGACCAGACCGGTTAAAGGTTCAATATTTTTTTCAGATGTTAATATTGTAAATCTTCAACCCCATGAAATTGCAAGGCTCGGAATAGCAAGAACATTTCAGAATATCAGGTTATTCAAGGAGATGTCTGTTATTGACAATATAATTGTTGCCCAGCATTGCAGGACATCTTCAGGAATTATTGATGCTGTTCTAATTCTCAGGAAATTCAGGCTGGAAGAAAGAATAATTAGAGAAAAAGCTATGGAATACCTTGAATTTGTAGGTCTTTACGATTTTGCAAATACAATGTCCGGCAGTTTGCCATACGGAGCACAAAGAAAACTTGAGATAGCAAGGGCGCTCGCATCCGAACCATCTCTTATATTGCTTGATGAACCTACAGCAGGAATGAATCCACAGGAGACAGTACAGGTTATGGAACTCATAGAGAAGATAAAGAAACTCGGCAAAACAGTTTTGCTTATAGAGCATGATATGAAAGTTGTTATGGGTATTTCGGAATGGATTGTTGTTATGGATCATGGTGTTAAAATTGCCGAAGGCATTCCGGAAGATATCAAAAACAACAAACTCGTAATCGAAGCATATTTGGGCAAGGAATACTAAATCAGCTTATGTTAAAACTTGCAAATGTTCATACATTTTATGGAAATATTGAAGCCCTGAGTGGAATTAATTTAGAAGTTAATCAAGGCGAAATTGTATGCCTTATAGGTAATAATGGAGCTGGAAAATCTACTACTTTAATGACAATATCAGGGATATTAAGGCCTGTCAAAGGAGAAATATTGTTTGAAGGCGAAAGCATTAAAAACATACCTCCGCATAAGATAGTGGAAAAAGGCATAAGTCAGGTTCCCGAGGGCAGAAGAATCTTCCCGAAATTGACTGTCATGGAAAATCTTGAGATGGGAGCTTTTTTAGGTAAAGGCAATTTTGATGAAATGCTTAAAAGAATATTCACCCTTTTCCCTGTTCTCAAAGAAAGACAAAATCAGACAGGAGGCACATTGAGCGGTGGAGAACAACAAATGCTCGCTATAAGTAGAGCTTTAATGTCATCTCCCAAACTTCTTCTTCTTGACGAACCATCCCTTGGACTTGCACCAATAATTGTGAATAAAATTTTCACAACTATCAAAGAAATAAACCACGAAGGTGTAACAATTCTTCTTGTGGAACAAAATGCAATGGCTGCTTTGAAACTTTCACACAGAGGGTATGTTATTGAAAATGGCAGAATTGCATTTGAGGGAGAAAGCAAGTTCTTGATTAATAATGAAAAAGTAAGAAAAGCTTATTTAGGCGATTAATTCTAAAAATGTCTTTTAAAATTTCAGAAATTTATTCCCGATGAACTGGCACCAGAAAGATATAAACAGCGTTTATAAAGAACTGCATACTTCTGAAAAAGGAATATCTTCAGAAGACGCTCTAAAACGTCTTGAAAAATATGGTCCCAATGAACTGAAAGAAAAAGAAAAAAAGACTGTTTTCATGCTGTTCCTTGATCAATTTAAGGATTTCATGATTCTTGTCCTGATCGCAGCCGCTATTATATCAGGTTTCATAGGAGAACCTATAGATACTTTAGCTATTATTGTAATCGTCTTTATTAATGCAATTATAGGCTTTATTCAGGAATATAGGGCTGAGAAAGCAATGGCAGCCTTAAAAAGGATGGCAGCTCCATTTGCAATAGTAAGCAGAGATGGAATTGCTAAAAACATTCCGGCATCCGAAATAGTTCCAGGTGATATTGTATTTCTTGATGCAGGCAGGATTGTTCCTGCGGATTTAAGGTTAACGGACTCACAAAGATTAATGGTCGAAGAAGCAGCATTGACCGGGGAGTCTATTCCTGTCGAAAAAGTTTCAACAGTAATCTCCGATGAGAATATTCCTCTGGGTGATAGAAAAAACATGGCATATAAAGGCACTTTTGTAACTTACGGTAGAGGCGCAGGAATTGCCACAGCCACAGGAATGCAAACAGAACTTGGTAAGATCGCAACAATGCTTCAGGAGCAGGAGGAAGTAAAAACACCATTACAAAAGAGACTCATTAAATTCGGCAAGAAACTTGCCGTAGCCATTTTAGTAATCTGTGCAATTGTTTTTGTCTTTGGAATTATCAGAGGAGAGCCTCCGTTATTAATGCTTCTTACAGCGATTTCACTTGCGGTAGCTGCTATCCCCGAAGCGCTTCCCGCTGTAATAACAATATCACTCGCCCTTGGAGCAAAGAAACTCGTGAGACAAAATGCTCTGATTAGAAAACTGCCTGCAGTCGAGACTCTCGGATCTGTAACTTATATATGCTCTGATAAAACAGGAACCCTTACTTTAAATAAAATGTTCGTAGAACAGGTTTATGTTGACAATAACATATTGAAAATCAATGATAACAGTTTACACAATTCAGAAAATTACAGGCCAGTCGATTTACAGTTCAAAAAAAGTTCTCCCTATGATTTTGTAATGGCAGGACTTGCATTGAATAACGACGCTACAATTGATAAAGAAGGCAAAATTATAGGTGATCCTACTGAAATTGCTCTTTACGAAGTCGCAAAAAGTGCCGGGTTCGATAAAAAAACTCTTGAACAAAGCTATCCGAGAATATCAGAAATTCCATTCGATTCAATAAGAAAGTGTATGACAACAATCCACAGGATAAGTACATCAGAATTTTTCTCTTTCACAAAAGGAGCTGTTGAAATATTAATTGAAAAATCTTCTCATACATTAACATCTTCGGGTCTAATAGAAATAGACAGAAAAGAGATTCAGAAAGTTGCTGAACAAATGGCTTCAGAAGGTCTCAGAGTAATTGGTATTGCAATAAAAAAGCTCGAAAATGTTCCTAAAAAAATACAGACAGATATTATCGAAACCAACCTCATTTTTCTTGGCATTGCTGCAATGATGGATCCACCCCGTGAAGAAGTAAAAGAAGCAGTATCAATGTGCAAAACCGCAGGTATTATTCCGGTAATGATAACAGGCGATCATCCTATAACAGCTCAGGCTATTGCAAAAAGATTGGGAATTATCAATGGTAATTCTGATTCAATAATAACAGGCAAAGAGCTTGAACAGCTTACCATGGAGGAATTTGAATCAAAAGTTGAACATATCAGAGTTTACGCAAGAGTAGCGCCAGAACAAAAACTTAAGATAATCAGAGCTTTGCAGGATAAAGGGCAATTTGTTGCCATGACAGGTGATGGTGTGAATGATGCTCCTGCATTAAAAAGGGCTGACATCGGCATTGCAATGGGAATTACAGGCACAGATGTTTCGAAAGAAGCAAGTCATATGATATTGCTCGATGACAATTTTGCAACGATTGTTAAGGCTGTAAAAGAAGGCAGAAGAATTTTTGATAATATTCGTAAATTTATAAAATATACTATGACAAGCAATTCAGGAGAAATATGGACAATTTTTCTCGCTCCTTTTTTCGGCTTGCCAATACCCCTTCTGCCTGTGCATATTCTATGGATAAATCTTGTAACAGATGGATTGCCAGGTCTTGCACTTGCTGCTGAACCAGCAGAAAAAAGAATAATGCAAAGACCGCCACGACATCCTGAAGAAAGCATTTTTGCTCATGGTCTCGGCATTCATATTATTTGGGTGGGATTATTAATGGGTTTTGTCTCAATTTTCACACAGGCATGGTCAATCAAAAATGGATTGCCTCACTGGCAGACAATGGTTTTTACAGTTTTATGCTTAAGCCAGATGGGGCATGTTCTTGCGATAAGATCCGAAAAAGAATCCCTTTTCAGTCAGGGATTATTTTCAAACATGCCTCTTACGGGTGCTTTCTTATTGACCTTACTACTTCAGCTCGCAACTATTTATGTGCCTTTTCTGAACCCTGTATTTAAAACTTCACCATTGACTTTAAATGAATTAATATTAACACTCATCCTTTCTTTTATAGTCTTTTTCGCTGTGGAGTTAGAAAAATTATATAGAAGAACAAGGGGTGTTGAATGAGAAGTTCTTTTAACAAAATGTCTGAAGAATTAAGATTATTCTGGAAACATTATGTCTTTCAAAGTCTGCTTGCTACTGTTACAGT
Organism: Nitrospirota bacterium; assembly: GCA_013388435.1. GTDB lineage: Bacteria > Nitrospirota > Thermodesulfovibrionia > Thermodesulfovibrionales > SM23-35 > DYFC01. The sequence continues at coordinate 20,738 of JACAFE010000066.1, forward strand.
TTTTGTAGTGTTATTGCTTTTAAGTATTAAACACGCGGTTATTATAGCGTCGATTGGCGCAACCGCATTTATTGTTTTTGCAATGCCGAAGAGTATAACAGCACAGGCAAGAAATGTAATAGGTGGACATACGATCGGTATTATCTCAGGTTCTGTATGTGCCTTAATTCCCCATCCAACAATTTTTTTGACCGCATTTATATACTCTTTTGCTGTAGGCATATCAATTTTTTTGATGGTTGTTCTCGACGCAGAACATCCTCCTGCAGCAGGAACAGCAATGGGATTTGCTATAACAGGCTTTAGCATCAATGCAGCTCTCGCACTCGGGATAAGCGTCGTAATTCTCTCTTTAGCACACCACTTATTCAAATCTTATTTGAGAGATTTGACCTGAAATAATAATTAAACGTAAGAATTATTTTGGTTAAATAATTTTTTAAGCAATATCTGTATTATTCGGGTTAATATAATAAATCATGAAAAATATTCCATACAAACATCTTATATTATTTTTTCTGACTGTATTATCTACATTAGCTGTTGGAGCAATGCAAGCCGGTGTAGATATTTTTGCAGAACCTTCAAAAATTTATAAAGGGATTCCTTTTGCCGCAAGTCTTATTATTATATTGTTAACACATGAATTCGCCCATTATTTTACATCAAAAATGCACGGTGTTAAAGCAACACTTCCTTATTTTATACCCGCTCCAAACCTGATAGGCACATTTGGAGCGTTCATCAAAATGAAGTCACCAATAATAAACAGAAAATCTCTTATAGATATTGGTGCATCCGGACCAATTGCGGGTTTTGTCGTTTCTGTTATTGCTTCCATAATCGGACTGAACATGTCAAAAATTGTATATATAAAAAATTTAAATCCTGAGATTGTTTTTGGGGAGTCAATACTTTTTAATCTCCTTTCGTTAATAACACTCGGCGTTACCCCCGCAGAACATGACATACTTCTTCACCCGGTAGCGTTTGCCGGCTGGATAGGTCTTTTTGTTACATCAATGAACTTAATACCTGTCGGACAGCTTGATGGAGGACATATTGCATATGCATTATTGGGAGAAAAACATGCCCGAATTTCATTTATTCTTGTTTTAATAATGTCCTTGCTCGGTATTTTCCTATGGGAAGGCTGGATTATCTGGTCATTACTTCTGCTTTTACTTGGAATCAGACATCCGCCGGTTTTATACTGGGAACCATATCTTGATAGCAGAAGAAGATTTATTGGATGGCTTGCGCTTTTAATATTTCTCTTAACATTCATACCCATTCCCTTTAAAGTGCCTTAGATTCTGTTTCTTCAGCATATTAATAGTTCGTAGTATAATTTAACAATGACCATAATTCATCAAAATTTTTTCTTTATCTTCATGGGTTTCAATTCCATGCTTCTTCAGGTTATCGTTCTAAGAAACCTGCTTTCTGTTTTCTCAGGTAATGAACTCGATATCGGAATAACCCTGTCTTCCTGGCTATTTTATGTTGGACTTGGAAGCATGGCAGGAAAATATATAAAAATCAAAAATGCTTTTGCCATCTCCTTCATTGTAATTGGCATAATTTCATTTCCAACTATCATAGGGATAAGAACTCTTCGCTCTTTTTTAGGGCTTTCACCCGGCGAAATTATTCCTTTGTCCAGTATTTTTTCATTAACTGCTCTCATACTTTTACCACTATGTTTTTCAACGGGCATTCAATTCCCTTTAGCTGTATCAGGGTTTCAAAAACAGAACACTGCAGGAAAAATATATGGATTAGAGGCTATCGGTGCTTTCATGTCCGGTAGCGCTTTCACCTTTATTATTGCAGGAAACTTTAGCTCTATTTATACGATACTTATCCTTTCTTTAATCAGCATATTGGCCGGAGCCTATATTTCAGGGAAAAAATTAAATTTATTATTTTTAGGTTTCCCGTTGATATATTATCTTTTTGTTCTTTACTTTTTCCCATTAAATATTAATCTTCCAGGATTTAATCTAATAAAATCGATTGAGTCAAAATATGGTGAAATTCAGGTAATTCAAAGAAATGATCAGAAAAGCTTATTTGTTTCAGGACAACTACAGTTTTCATATCCCGATTTTCAGACTGAAGAATTAAATGCCCATCTTGCAATGACAATGCATAAATCTCCATTTAGAATACTTTTAATCGGAGGTTCACCCGGCATTCTTAGAGAATTGATTAAATATCCTGTAATGAAAATAGATTATATAGAAATTGACCCTGAAATTGTTAAGATTTCTAAGGAATTAATAAAAGAAAATGACAAGTCAATACTGAAAGATTTCCACATTTCTTTTAAAACAGAAGATGGCAGATATTTTATAAAAAATAATGTTTCCGGAACTTACGATTTAATAATGTTAAATATACCTCCGCCATCAACAGCAGGACTGAATAGATTTTACACACAAGAATTCTTTTTAGAAGTTAAGAAAGTCTTAAAATATGATGGCCTGCTTATGCTCAGTCTTCCGGTCTCCTTTGGATATATGAGCAAAAGTGTCCAAACTTTAAACGGTACAATTTACAAAACACTCGATAGTGTATTTAACCATGTTGAAGTTACATCACAGGAATATGGAAAAATATTTGCTTCTGATTCACTAATAAATACAGCACCTTCATTATTATCCGAAAGGTTCTTAAAACATAACTTACAGACCGGGTATTTTCACAGTGGAATATTTGATGATGCGTTTGAAGAATTTGATATTAAATATGTTAAGGAAAGAATAAGCCGGATAAATAATATTAACAAAGACACGAGACCTTTAGCATACTTTTATAATCTTATGCTCTGGGATGAAATACAGGGCACGGAAATCTTTTTATTTATCCAGAAATTAACAAAATGGCATTTAATTGTTTTTATAACTACTATTTTTATATTATCCCTGCTATTTCTAAAAAACAGGAAAAAGAAAATATACTTTTCAATGTTTATAACAGGTTTTTATTGTATGACATTAACCATATGTTTAATACTCGGTTATCAGGCAATATATGGATATGTCTACGAAAAAATCGGACTCCTATCCGGTTTATTAATGATTGGATTATGGATTGGCACAAAAATTCATGAGAAAACCAGAGATACAAATAACATATTCCTGATCCTTGATTTATTGTCCATAGCAGTTTGTATCCTTTTTTTAATTTCATTCCGGTACGGGATAGCCTTCTATTTAATTATATTATCTACAGGCATTGTTACAGGTAAGTGGTTTGCTTCTGCGACAAAAGCTATCGGAGAAGGAGGCTCTTTATACGGCATTGAACTTATTGGTTCTTTTATAGGTGCGATTTCATCAACAATCGTCCTTATTCCTTTATTTGGTTTTACCACAACAATAATTCTGCTTATATCAATTAAAGCAATTTCTGCATTATTTCAATTGCATTTCGGGGTTAACAGGAAGTTATTTTCTATTTACAGAAAATAGAGGTTCGCTTATACTTTCGCTCTTACAAACAGGACACTTTCCCGGCTTTTTTAGTTTGTCTCTTTTTATAAATTCAAATCCACATTTTTTACAGACAGAAGGGTAAACTTTCAGATTACATTCTTTTTTACTTCCTGTTGTTCTACGTATGTGTTCAAGATGTTCGTAAACTTCTTTTTCAGGAATTGCTACCTGACTCGATATTTCTTTCGCTGACAATACCATTCCGTCAATCATATGAAGTATTGCCTGCCTTATCGTTTCTTTTCTCTCAGCAGGTGTGCAAGGCTTGAGTGGTTTGTTTTTCATTAATTTTCTACCCTGATAGAACCCTAAACATTGATTTAATGAAATTATCCAGAAGGAATGGATTAAACATTCCTTCTGATTCATTTTTCATCAAGAAAAGTATTTCCTCAAATTCCTGTTCTTTACGATACGGCCTTCTGCTTCTTAAAGCGTCGAAATAGTCTGAGATTGCAACTATCTGCGAGCAAATATGCTGTTTCCTGCTATTATTCTTTATCTCAGGATAACCCTTTCCATCGAATCTCAGATGATGTTCATAAGCTACAATTGGCGCAAGCCGGGTTAGCCCGTTTATTTTTGCAAGATATTTTGAACCATAAACTGTATGAAGTTTGATTTCATTCCATTCACGGTCATTAAGTTTTTCTTTTTTTTCTAAGATATTAACATTAATAAAAACCTTTCCAACATCATGTAAAAGAGCGGCGATCCCTATATCATGCTTCAAGTCTTCTCTAACTCCGAGTGATTCAGCCTGAAACATTGATAATACAGCAACATTTGTGGCATGTACATATGTATATTCACTCGTGGATTTTACAGGGCATAATAGCTTCAGGACATTAGATTCTCTCTTGAAAGCAGCAGCAAATTTTAAAACGATCTCTTCCAGTCCGTAGGTTTCAAGTTTCTTAAAGTGCGACACACCAGTAAATATTTCCCTTACACCATCTGCCTGTAATCCCGATAATTTACTTATATCTCCTATCTTAAAATCTTCCGCTAATTTTTGTCCCCCTAATCTTATATCAACAATACCGGTTACAATATGTGGGTATCCTTTTACGGTTTTCTCTTTATCTAACAAAGAAACTATAAAATCTTTTATTTCATTAAATTCAACACCTTTCAAAATATCAACACGAGAGATACCTTTGCGTTTTAGTTTCTTCATCAGATTTATTACATGTATCCCTGCGTTTCTTATTAATGTTTTATTAACAACTATGTCATCTTCTATAACCATAATCTCGACAGAATCTGAATTATTGAATAAAATATTCAAAACATCTATGGTTTTAGTAATGAACTCACTGACAGATGCATGCTCTCCTGAATAAAGAGAACAGTTTGAAACAGCAGACGAAAATGATAGAAGAAATTCATTCAAAGTTTCAATCATGTTTAACTCTCTGTATCAATCTTCTTGATTCGTTTTTTATAATTTCATTTTCTGATTTCAGGCCTTCTCTTAAAATATCCTGAATGCTATCAAGTGGATAGTTCTTTAAAGATTTATATATTTCTTCTTTAAGATTTTCCATGGCATTTTTAAAAAGTATTCTTCTTGAAGATAGCAATTCTTTCAAAGCTACTATAGCTTTCGGATCTCCTATTTCTCCAAGAGCCTTAACAATTGAGATCTTCTGATATATATCATAACTGCTTAATATCCTTTTCTTTAAAATATGTAAAAGGTCATCAACAGCTTCATTAACCCTGTATATGCCCGCAAGTGTTGCTGCCATTTCTATATTTTCAAACGACCCGGATTTTAGATAATTCCTTAGAGATTTAATCCCATATTCATCACTGGAATTTAAGAGACACCTTAAGGCTTCAAAACAAACTTTTTCTTTATCATGATGAACATAAGGTTTTACACGATCCAATATCTCAGGATTCTTTGAATCAGCAAGAAGATAAAGCATATTTCTTTTTACAAACCATCTTTTATCTTCGAGCCTTTTCAAAGCTTCTGGAATTATTCTGTCTCCAAAACGTTTCAATAAATTTATTAAAAACTTTCTGATAATTGGCGACTCCTCGTCAGCAAGGGCATCCATTAATAACGGGATAATAAGTTTTCCATAATAGTCGCAAAGAAGCCAGACTTCCTCTCTTGATTGTCGTCCGAATATCCTGAATGAATCAATAAGCCTTCTTAAAAACTCTTGCGAGTAAAATAATTCAATAAATTTTTCTGTTATTTCAGGGTATTTTTTGTTTTCTTCATTGTAAGAAATCAATTTTAAGAGTTGATATATCTGACCGAATTGTCCTGTATATACAAATTCATCAACTCTTTCACCAAGAAGGTTCATTAATACTTTATATTCCTCAATATCTGTAACAAAATCTGATGATAGTAAATCAATAATTATCTGACTAAAATATTTTTCAATATAATCGTCATCATATTCTTTGTCGAATTCTTTTATAATACTGGAACCGGCAAAAGGCGATGAATATTCAAGGATTTTTCTGATTTCAGACATGTATTTTTCACTAACAAATTTTTTCCCGTCATCTTCAATCATCAGTTGTTTTGCGTCACCAGAAAGAAATATATCATCAACTACATATTCGCTTCCTGAAACAAAATGCTCGTCAACTGCAGAAGGCAGAGAAGAAAATTTGTCAATAAGATTTTTAAGGTTTTCGGGTATCTTCAGATTTTGTTCATTAATTGAATTTATAAATTTAACCGCCTCATCTACACTTATTTCATTAAAAATTGCCTTTGCAGCTTGAACATCCTTTGATACAATTTTGACAGTCGAAGCGAGAAACTGTTTTTTAATTTCAGGTTTCAAAGCACTGATCAATTTATTTAATTTCCCCATCTCTTGATCGGAAAATATATTTGATGAAGGCCTGCTTATATATGAAGTTATTACTTTATCATATGTCTCCTCTTTTACCTCATCCGTAATAGTTCTGTTAAGAAAATCGCCGAGAGAATCAGGTGGAATACCCTGAATAATATCAGACACATCTTCTGAAAGAAGAGCACCGGTAAGCAGTCCATATATATACTTTTCCCAGATAGATGATTTTCTTTTATCATCCTTTATATCAGTAGAATCAACAAAAGAGAATGCATCATAATTAATAAAACCAAGATTTAGTTTTTTTAGTGGTTGTTCAATAAACTTCTTTTCGATTAACTCGGGAGAATCAACCAGTGTTTTATCTGTAATTGTTTTTTGAAATTCATATAGTTCATCTTTTGTAATGCCTTTTTTAAATGTTATATAAGCAATTCCCAATCTATTCATATAAAGTGCAAAATCTTTATAAACAGGATTTTTCTTTTCCAGGAAAAATTCATCTATAATAAGGGTATCTTTTGCGATAGCTATTGTAATATCTTCTCTTAATTCAAAAATTTTTTGTAATAAATCAAAACAACGGTTTAATGATTTTTCAACAGAAGGGTGGTCTTTAGGATAAATTGTAACATTACGTCTCGCTATATTGAGTTCAATGATAGCATCACTAAGAAGACGTGCATCTATACTTAGCTCTTTTTCCCCTGGCATTTTCAACTAACCTTAATTGGTTGCTAATAAACTATCTTTTCTTCAACTTTTAAAGACAGAAAAGCGATTAGTTCTTTTAATCCCTTGCCTGTTACTGCTGAAACAATGAAAAAATCTTTTTCTTTATTTTTGCAATATGCTATAAGTCTGTCAAGCTTTTCAGAATTTCCTGCAATATCCGATTTCGTCCCGACAACAACCTGCGGTTTTTTTAGAAGCTCCCTGCTATATAACTCGAGTTCTTTATTTATTTTTAAATAATTTTCAATAGGGTCGCCTTCTGCTGTTTCCGAAATATCTATAAGATGGAGAAGAATAGATGTACGTTCTACATGCCTTAGAAATTGTGAGCCGAGTCCCGCTCCCCTATGAGCTCCTTCAATCAAGCCGGGTATGTCTGCAACTACAAAGCTCCTGAAGTCATTGTATTTCACCACACCAAGAACAGGTCTCAGTGTTGTAAAGGGATAGTCGGCTATCTTTGGTCTGGCAGATGAAATTGCAGATAGTAAAGTTGATTTACCAGCGTTAGGTAATCCAATCAATCCTACATCTGCAAGAAGTTTAAGTTCGAGTATTATCCATTTTTCTTCGCCTTGTTCTCCTGGCTGGGCATATCTTGGAGCCTGTTTAACTGGAGTGGCAAAATGAGAATTACCAAGACCACCTCTACCACCATGTGCTATTATTATATCCATTTCATCTTTATCAAGATCAGCAAGAACTTTACCTGTCTCGACATCTTTAATAATTGTTCCAACAGGAACAGGTATTATAAGATCCTCTCCATTTTTCCCATGCATTTTCCTGCCCATTCCATGTTGTCCTTTTTTTGCTCTGTATTCACAATGATATTTCAAATCAATCAAGGTATTGAGTTTTTCGGTTGCCTTTATTATTACATGCCCTCCCCTTCCTCCATCGCCTCCATCAGGTCCTCCTCTGGGCACAAATTTCTCCCTGCGGAAACTCACACAACCATTACCACCATCCCCTGCTTTTACAAATATCTTTACATAATCAACAAATTGCATAAATATATCTTACTTTTAAAATTATTTTTTTACAAAAAAAAAGGCGGGTTTCATACCCGCCTTCTGGATTCTTACTTTTTATTACTGTACAGGCATTTCAGGATAAACACTTATTTGAAGCCTTGTCCTGTCCTTTCTTTCAAAGTTGACAAATCCATCTATCTTGGCAAAAAGTGTATCGTCAGAACCTTTTCCAACATTAACACCAGGATGAAACTTTGTGCCGCGCTGTCTCACAAGAATATTGCCTGCACGCACAAACTGACCACCAAATCTTTTGACACCAAGTCTCTTTGACTCGCTGTCTCTTCCATTCCTTGAACTACCCACTCCTTTTTTATGTGCCATAGCTATGCCTCCAGAATTATATCTTTAATCTTTAATGATGTGTAAAATTGCCTGTGACCATTTGTTTTCCTATAAACTTTACGCGGTCTTTGCTTATGTACAATAATTTTGGGGTATCTTCCAACGCCCTCAACAGTTGCAACTACCTTTGCCCCGGCAATATAGGGAGAACCATGAATTATCTTCTCATTGTCAGAGATCATCAGTATTTTATCAATAACTACATCTGTGCCACTTTCAGCATTTAATTTTTCCACTTTTAATACTGAATCCTTCGTAATTTTATATTGTTTACTACCAGTTTCTATTATTGCGTACATAATTTTTACCTCCGAATAAATATTTTAATATATTTTAAATTTAAAAAACAACTACTATCTTTTACACAATAATACATATAACTTAAAAAAAAGCAATTGAAATAATGCAGATGTTGAGAAAAAATTTATTTTCTGATAACAACCCCTTAGTCACCTCGGGGTCACCCGTAAAATACGTTCACATAAAGTTATAGTATATCTTTTTCAAGCGAGTTAATAAAAGATATCAAAATGTCCTCATCCTGTTCTGACATCTTAAGGAATTCAATCCCTACTTCATATTTTTTGATACTCTCATCTGCTATTTCTCTTATATTCGAAATTTTAGTAATAATCCTCAGGCTATGTGAATTAATAAAGAGTTCCATCTCACATTGCGAATCGATTTCGAGCGGGATTTCTGTCTCTACAAGCATTCCCGACATGCTTATTTTTTTCACTTTATACTCATGAGGGACATCAACCTGCATTGTCTTATTGCCAGATAATTTAAATCTAACCCCGCCAAGTCTGTTTTCGAGTTTTCTGGTTCTATTTTGATTTATAAAGTTCTGAAGCATTAAAGCCTTTTCGCTCAGTGTATCTGTAAACTTTATCCCGGCTCGATAAACAGGCATTACTGTTCCTGTATCTTTATTTAGTTTTGAAATAAGAAATGCCCAGACTACTTTTCCTCTGAGATTAAGCAAATTTTCTCCAAATTTTATTTTAAAAGAATATTCACGGTTGATTTCAAGACGTCTTGGTGTCTCAATTGCAGCGCCATCTATGCTTATATTAAGGACTTCTATATCAGAAGTATAAAGGACATTACCCTGTAATCCTTCAACAACATATCTTTTGTTTTTCCTGTTTTCGGCTCTTTGATCTGTCATCTTACAATAATTCCGGCATAACCTACAACTTGTTCATAATCACCGCTAATTTCTCCAGAAGTTGCGTATTTAACGAGTTTGGCTGATTGTGCTCCAAGAGCTTTCGCAGCATAAAGCATAACTGTGACAGGAAGGTAACCACACATACTGATTTTTTCTATCAAAACAGTATTATAAAGTCCCCCGGGATCAAGAGAAAGAATTTTATTAATCGCCTTTTCATCTTTTTTTCTTGCTACATTTTCCGGCACATAATGGCTCATGTCAGAACTCGCGATAATCATTACAGGGTAACCTGCAGATTTAATCGCATTTGCTATTGCTTCACCAAGAATTTTGCACTCCTCAGCCGTTGCCATAAGTATAGAAATAGGAACTATCTTAACTTTATCCGAGAAATATGCAATAAATGGAAGTTGTACTTCAAGTGAATGTTCAAACATATGCGCACTATTATCCTTTATTATTACCGATGAGTTTTTATAGATTTTATAAGCGAGTACTTTATCAATTGTAAAAAAGCCTGTGGGAATCTCCCACTGTCCTTCTTCCATTATAGATATTTGAGGGCCTATTCCTGTATGATTTGGTCCTAATAGTACAAAAGTTTCGGGAAATTGTATTTCTGAAAAAACAGCTCCTGCAACATGTCCAGAATAAATTAGACCTGCATGCGGGGATACCGCACCAATTGCCTTCTGTTTTTTTATTCCCTTTACTATATATTGTTCTACCTGTTCTTTTAGCTTCTCGGCAGAACTATAATAAAATTGTCCTGCAACAGCTGGTTTTCTTCTCAAAATTCCTCTCCTTCATACTGCTGAAACTCCCTATCGGACATATTCATAAATCTTGTGCAGTGTGAAAGGTATGCAAGATCAACAGTACCTGTTGGACCATTTCTTTGTTTTGCGATTATAACTTCTGCAAGTCCTTTTTTAGCTTCCTTATTATAAACCTCATCCCTGTATAAGAAAAGTATAACATCAGCATCCTGTTCTATTGCTCCTGATTCCCTGAGGTCAGCAAGAATAGGTTTTGGTGGCCTCCTTGCCTCAACACTCCTATTTAATTGGCTTACAGCAATGACAGGGACACTTAGTTCTTTTGCCAGGGCTTTCAAAGAGCGGGATATATCTGATATTTCCTGTTCACGTCTTTCAAAACTGCCTTTGCCTTTCATTAATTGAAGATAATCTACAATTACAAGACTGAGACCATGCTCTATTTTAAGACGCCTTGCTTTTGCTCTTAATTCAAGCACAGTAATTGCTGATGAATCATCAATATAAATAGGAGCACCTGTGAGATTTCCTGCAGCAGCAGTTAGTTTATGCCAGTCTTCTTTTTTTATAAAACCTTTTCTGATGCTATTAGAGTTTACCATAGCTTCTGCACAGAGCATTCTGAATGCAAGCTGTTCTTTTGACATTTCAAGGCTAAAAATAGCAACTGGTTCTTTCATTTCAAGCCCAACATGCTGGGCAATATTAAGTGCAAAAGCTGTTTTTCCCATTGAAGGTCTTCCGCCAACAATAATAAGATCACCTTTCTGAAACCCTGTTGTCATTTCATCGAGGTCTTTAAACCCTGAAGCAACACCTGTAATTGTTTCTTTTTTGTCATAAAGATGCTCAATCATCTCAAAACTACTTTTAATAACATCTTTGAGTGTTACAAAAGAAGTTTTAACCCTTTTTTCGGATATGTCAAAAATTGATTTTTCAGCATAATCAACAATATCTTCGGCATCAAGATTATCTTCATATACCTTACTTGAAATGTCATTAACTGATCTTAAAAGTCCCCTTAATAATGACTTTTCCCTTACTATGCTCGAATGATAACGCACATTAGCTGCTGTTGGCACCATGTTAACCAATGTTGAAAGATAAGTTACCCCGCCAATTACCTCTATGTCGTTGCTCTTTTTAAGTTGGTCGGTGAGAGTTATAATATCTATTGGTTCATTCTTATCAAAAAGTTCTATCATTGCTTTGAATATTTTTCTGTGAGCTATTCTATAAAAATCTTCTTCTTCAATAATTTCAAGGGATTTTGGAAGTGCATTATTATCAATTAAAATAGCGCCAAGAACTGATTGTTCAGCTTCCAAATTTTGTGGAGGTAGTCTATCAAGATTTACTGTAGCTTCTTTTGCTTGCATGATTTTCCAGCTGAATAAGGGATTTAACTTATAATATCAAATCCTGTTTAATAATAAACATCTCTAACCAAAATAAGTACAAACCTGTTATTATTTACTAACTGGAGGATTTATTTTCACCCCTTATAAAATCCTCCTTTATTTTTATTCTGGTATCACCTGTACATTAACTGTGGTTATTACTTCGGGATGAAGCTTGACATTAACTGTATATGTACCTAAACGTTTAATTGGTTCCTCAAGAACTATCTTCTTTTTATCTATATCTATGCCCTGATTCTTAAAAGCTTCGGCTATATCCATTGAAGTCACAGAACCGAAAAGTTTTTCTTCCTCTCCTGCTTTTGCTTTTATAACCACACTCAGATTTGCCATTTTCTCAGAAAGGTCTTTTGCCTGATTCATTATTTTTTTTGCTTTTTCCTGTATAATTCTTTTTTGATGCTCAAGAGCTTTCATATTTTTGACATTAGCTTCTAAAGCAATGCCTTTAGGTATGAGAAAATTTCTTGCATATCCATCAGATACATCAACAACCTGCCCCATATTTCCTAAACCTTTTACATCATCCTTCAATATAACCTTCATCCATTTTCTCCTTTATCCATAAAAATTATAATTTTCATTTCAATAAAAAGATTATCAATTCACAGCATATTTTTTACAGAAAATCAACGAATTTTTACAATGCAAAAAAATTACCAGTTATTTTTTATTTTATGAAAACTATTATAACATAAATTATAAGAGTCTAATAAAACATTTTAACCCTCGAAACGCAGACAATAAAAAAGAATTTATTTATAATGTCATAACATTACCCCAAAATGCTTTACCAAAAAATGCTACTGAAGTATTGCAGATGCTTAGAAAAAATTTATTTACCAATAACAACCACCTTAATACCATTTTAAACGGGAATTTCTGGCGGAATCTCTTTGATAATTTTGATAATAAGGTTATAAAGCAAAGAGCAAAGAGCTAAGAGCGAATAAAAAAATAATACATAGCGAATAACAAATAACTTATGGCAAATAGCTTATGGCTCTATGCTCTTTGCCCTTTTTCAATGAGGCTGAAAGCAAAGCATATAAGCCTTACGGATAGAATTTTAAAAATAAAAAACCACAGATAGCTATTAAATAAACCGCTACCTGTGGTTTATTGACAAGATTATTCTGCTTTTACAGGAATCTTTTTGGTTTCTTTTATAGCCTTTGCTGTCTTTGGCAAAGATACAGTAAGAACTCCTTTTTTAAATTCAGCTTTTACCTTATCTGTATCTATCTCTGCAGGCAAAGGAATTGTGCGTGTGAATGAGCCATAGGATCTTTCCATTCTATAATAATCTTTGCCTTTGTCTTCTTTTTCCTGTTTCTTCTCACCTTTGATAGTTAGAGTATCCTTTGTGAGTGAAACATCGAGGTCCTTATCATCTATTCCTGGAAGTTCTGCTGAAACAGTAATCTCTTTATCAGATTCCTTAACATCAACTTTTGGAGTAAATGTCCCAACCCCAAATTTTTCCCATGATGGCCAGACATCAAAACCTCTGAAAAAGTTATCGAACAGAGAATTCATTTCTCTTCTTAAAAGCTCAAATGGGCTATACTCTGCTCTTTTTACCGGAAGCTTCTCCTTTGTTGCAGGACTGTTTTTTGGCATATCTTAACCCTCCTTTTTTTATGCCTCAGCTGTTACTGCTATCTTTTTAGTTTTAGCAGCCTCTGCTTTCGGCAAGATTATTTTAAGAACCCCATTTTTTACTGTTGCCTGTATTTTTTCTCTATCAACTTCTTCAGTTAAAGTAAAAACCCTTTTGAAATCTCCTATACCATATTCACTAATATAAAGCGTATGCTTTTCAGGGACTAAAGGATCAACTTTACCATAGATGGTTAATTCATTCTTCTCGAGTGTAATATCAACAGATTTTTCATCAATTCCAGGCATATCTGCTGTTAAAACAATATCTTCTTTTCTTTCTATTATATCAACATGGGGCATATATACTGTCACTGCTCTTGTATGTTCTCCTTTGTGAGGAGATTCAGCTTCCTTTTTTTGAATATCTTTTGTTGTGTCTGCCATGTTATTTCACCTCCTGTAATTATTCAGATTTTACGGTTATCTTTCTTGGTTTTTCAGCTTCTGCACGCGGAAGTTTAATCTGCAAAATACCATTAATGTATTTTGCCTCAACTTTTCCTGACTCTATTGCAAAAGGCATTTCAATTGTTTTTGTAAATTGTCCATACCAGCGTTCTCTTCTGTGGTATGTTTCACCTTCTTTTAATTCTTCAGGTTGCCTTGAACCACGTATTGTTAAGGTTTTGTCAGCGACAGAAATATCAATGCTTTCAGGGTCAACTCCAGGAATTTCTGTAGTTAATAGAGCTTCATCAGTTGAAACCCATACATTAACTGCAGGGAATTCAATATCAGAAGAAGTTGCCCACCGTGACAATGCTCGATGCATCCTATCAAATTCTCTCCAGGGATCAAATGACCAACCAAATCTTTCAAAATCCGACCAGAGCATTTTTTATACCTCCTTTTTTAATGATATTTGAATTAATGTTTATTTTCAATTAATTAGCACTCTAAGAATGAGAGTGCTAATTAATTTTAAATTATAACAGAAAAAGATTTTTTGTCAAGACCTTATTATCTATAAATTAACTTATAAAAATTTTTAATAGGAAATAAAATGCTATAATTAATGACAACAATTTAAAGAATATATTACGAGAATACTTGTTATGAGCTCGGACACTACAGAAGGAAAAATATATAAATCCAGCGAGGAAATAATCCATGGGATTACTCATGGCATAGGAATTTTATTTTCACTCATAGGTATGATAATTCTTTTATACTTTGCGATTATACATGGAACTACCCGTCATATTATTAGCAGTACAATTTATGGAGTATCACTGCTTTTACTTTATACTGCTTCTACCCTTTATCATAGCATTCAAAATCCTAAGACAAAAAATATCTTAAGGCAATTAGACCATACATCAATTTATATTTTAATAGCTGGCTCATATACACCTTTTACACTTGTTAATCTTCGTGGCATATGGGGATGGACATTATTTGTGATAGTATGGAGTCTTGCATCTGCCGGAATAATTATGCAATTAACACCATTGAGAAAATGGAAAATAATAAGAATGCTCATTTATATAGTAATGGGCTGGACTGCGATAACAGCTATTAAACCCCTCTCAATCTCTATTCCCCATAATGCTTTTATTCTTATAGTATCAGGAGGGATAATCTATACCGCCGGGATAGTTTTTTATCTCTGGAGAAGAATTCCCTTCAATCATGCAATATGGCATGTTTTTGTTCTCGCAGGCAGCACAATGCATTATTTTGCAGTTCTTTCTTCTTTAAATCATTCACTGTAAACTGTCACCCTTTATTATTGGCTCTCTGGATTTATGTCATGATAACCTATTTTCATTTCGAGGAACTATAATATTTTAAGTTTGAACGGAGTGAGAAATCTTAATTATCTGGTAGCCGAAAAGCAAGATTCCTCACATACGTTCGGAATAACAGGCAAAAGACTCAAACCTGACTGATAAAGGGTTCGGAATTGCAGACTAAGTTTCAGAGATTATAACCCGAGCGCCTCGGCTATTCTTTTCTTTTGTTTTTCTATCGTCTTCTGTCCATGTTCAAGATTTTTCAGGATTTCTTTTTTTGCACTATCCGAAATATCCTTGCCGCTGTCAATAAGATCAGATATTTTTTCTTTTACATCATCAGCAAAATCATTGATAGTATCAATTGCGTCTTCAACAATATTTACAGTTTCTCTCTTGATTTTACGAGCTGTTTTTGCAATATCTTTTCTTGTATCTTTACCGGATTGAGGGGCGTAAAGCAATGCAATTCCGGCTCCTACTGCTCCACCGATTAAAAATGCAAGCGCTATTTTCTTATAATCTTCGTCCATCACTGCCTCCTTTTAATAATTATTGTATTGTCAAAATTAAACAGAGAGTTTGCTCTGTTTATTAAGTTTCACCAATTATAAAACCTTAAATGAATTCAAGACAGGCAAATTATATCAACCACAAATATTATTCAAACCACATTTTTAATGTTACTTAAATTATAATAGTTTGATTTTATCAATTCCAGTAAAATATTACAAAGTTTAAATATATTCATAAATTTGCAAGACGTGCGAATTCTTCGATTGTTAATGTCTCGGGTCTTCTATGAGGATCTATTCCTGCATTCAATAGCAACTGTCCTGGATTCTCATACAGAGCTTTCAATGAATTCGAAAGCATCTTTCTACGCTGTGAAAATGCTGTCCTGATTATTTTAAAAAATCTTTTCTCATTTAAAACATTTACCGCAGGTTTCTCAAGAATCTGCATCTGTATTACCGCTGAATCAACTTTTGGTATCGGCCTGAAAGCTTCTCTGGGAATTATAAATTCAAAAGACGGTTTGGCATAATACTGAACCATTATTGACAGTATGCCATAATCTTTACCGCCGGGCTTTGCGATAATCCTTTCGGCAACTTCTTTTTGAATACTTATAGTAATTGATTTCAGATTGTGTAAAAATTCTCCTTTTTCAGATTTAATTTCAAGCAAACGAAATATAATTGGAGTAGTTATATAATACGGGATATTTGCAACTACTTTGAAAGGAGGCAGTTTATTAAAAGGATATTCGAGTGCGTCTCCATATACAACATTTATATTTTCATATATAGATAATTCTTTTTGAATTTTTTTATAAAGCTCTTCGTCCAGCTCAATTGCTATTACCTTTGCAACTTTTTCTGCGATTATTTTCGTCATTGTACCATAACCCGGACCTATTTCTACCACAAGGTCGCCTGGTTCAAGTCTTGCCGACTCAACTATTCTTCGAATAATTTGAGGATTATAAAGAAAATGTTGTCCGAGTGATTTTTTTGCCATAGATATTGTTACCTTATTATGCCTGCAGTATTACTTAGGTTAGATACATGCTTTTGTTTTATATTCGAATGACCTCCGTCCACACTATAAAGTATAATCATTCCGATAATAAAAAACATTGCTACAGAAAGAATCGCCGGTCTCTGACTTCCAAAGGTGCTTGATATATACCCAAAAATTAAGGGCCCGATGACTGCGGAAGATTTTCCAGCGAGCGAATATATACCAAAATATTCTGCTTCTTTACCCGATGGAATAAATTGAGCGAAAAATGCTCTTGATGCAGCCTGTATTGTTCCGAGCCCGAGGCCTGCGAATGAAGCGAGTATCCAGAAAAGCATTTTGGTTTTTATAAAATAAGCTGCTATTGCAACAGACATCCACATTACAAGAGAAAGCGTCACAACTTTCTTAGGACCCCAAAAATCTATTGGCTTTGCCATTATAAAAGAACCTGTAAGCGCGGTTGTCTGAACAATCAGGTAAAGAAAAACAAGCTCCTGAGAATCGAATCCCAATGTTACTGAAGCAAAGATGCTTGAAAAAACAATAACTGTATTTACACCATCTTCATAAATAAAATAAGAAGCTAAAAATTTTAATGAATTTTTATTTTTAAAAATCTCTGCAAAAGTTTTTAAAGTATATTTTAAACCTTTTATGCCTGAATTCAACAAAGTATCTTGCTTTCTGTTGTCAGGAAGAAATATAAATGCTGGCATGGAGAAAACAGCAAAAAATGCTGCCACCATAAGCCATACAAAACTGAAATTTCCTGTTTTTACAAAGTATAGAGCTATAAGTAAAGCAGAAATAGAGCCGCCATAGCCTACCATAAATCCCCATGCAGATACTCTTCCAGTGAATTCTCTGGGAGCAATCTGTGGTAAAAATGAATTATAAAAGACAAGACCTCCTTCCATTCCTGCATTTGCAATAACAATAAGAATAAAACCGGTTAATGCCATTCCCCTGTCAAGTAATGAAAAACATGCAACAGCAGATATGCAAAGCATTGTATATATAAAAAGAAACTTCTTTCTTAATCCGCCATAATCAGCAATGCCTCCAAGAAATGGGGAACTAAGTGCAACTATTGCCATGCTCAAAGAAATAGCCCTGCCCCACCATAAATCACCAAGACCATTTTCGTTGCCAACAATGAAATTTGCATAATAAACAGGGAAGATTACCGCTGCTATTACTGCTGAATAACTTGAATTCGCAAAATCAAACAGGGTCCAGCTAATTATATGTTTTTTATTCAAAGACATTCTTATATAATAAATGAATAAATCATTTATTTGTTAAAAGGGTGGAATTATGAATATTATTGTATGTGGTGGAAATGGTTTTATTGGCTCGAATCTTGTTAAACATCTTCTTAAAAAAGGGCATAGCGTAACAATACTTGATAGAAACAAAACACGCTTTACTTCACCGAATTTGAAGTCTTTTCAAATCGATTTATTAAAACCTGAATTGTTTCAAGAGAAATGGTTCGAAAATACAGATGCTGTTATCAATCTTAGTGGAAAAGATATTTTCACATTCTGGAATAAAGAAGCCAGAAAAATGATATGGGAAAGCAGGGTAACTGTAAATAAGAACCTTATTGATTTCATAAGAAAACTTTCTGATAAACCAAAAGCATTCATATCTGCATCTGCTGTAGGTTTTTATGGCAATAATGGAGAAAATAAACTCACTGAAGAATACCCTCATGGTGAAGGTTTTCTTGCAGATGTTTGTATCGCATGGGAAAAGGAAGCACGAATGGCTGAAAAATATGGAATTCGTTCTGTACAGGTTAGAACAGCACCCGTGCTTCTAAAAAATGGTGGTATCATGCATCAAATGATGAAATCCATGCGATTTGGATTTACCTTTGTTTTTGGAGATGGCAGACAATGGTTTCCATGGATTCATATGCAGGATTTATTAAGAATTTACGAAGATGTAACAGTAAATGATAATTTTTCTGGTCCTGTTAATGCCTCTTCACCTAATCCTGAAAGGTTTAAAGATTTTGTTAAATCGCTGACAAAATTTCAGAAAGCTTTAATAATCCCGCTACCAGTCTTCTTAATCAAATTATTTCTTCAGGAAACAGCAGATGTTTTATTATTCAGCCAGCGGGTTATACCTGCAAAACTCGAAAAAAATGGTTTTAAATTTATGTATCCAAATTTAGAAAACGCTTTAAAAGATATTTTTAGCCCAACTTCCGCAGTTTAGTGACAAGAAATTAATAATATCAATAAGTTAGGTCTAATTTTAGTCACTATTTTCTGTTTTTGGAAGCCCGGATTTTCCTTGGAGGAATAATCTCAGAAGATATCCCCAGCAGTTTATATAATTCGATATGCTCAGGCTTCGGCTTTGACGCCTTGCGGATAGTAAGCACTTTACCATTAGTTGCAGGAAGAATAATTATGCAGACCTGATGTTACCTCTCACATTAAACTAACCGAGAAACTCAAATTAAAGTATAGTTTAATATACTTAGATAATTAAAAAAATTCGCCTATAAAACAATGTAGAATACACCCCTTCTCTTTTTCTTTTACAATATTTTTACATAAAAAATTTTACTACCTTTTATCCACTTTTTAGGTTATTTTATCCATGCGGTTAAATGTAAAAATAATTTTTAAAATTTCATATTACTATAATAAACAATTTAATGTAAGGGCTAATTATTGCTATTATCAGTCACTATTTTATAAATCAGGCGGCATTTTATGTATGTGTTTCTTTTCTTTGTATTTCAATATGTTATGCAGATGAGAATTTTTTAAAAGCCATCTTTTTGAAATTTGTGTAGAAATTGGGTTAGCCATAGAGCAAAAAGAAAAATGTTTTAATAATAAAAGGGTAATTATTAGCCTGACGTTATGATTTTCAAATAAAAAATATATAAGAAAGCATAATTCAATATGCAGTGTTCTTTTGCATAAAGGAGGAATCGGTCCATTAATTGCCCCTTCCTCCTTGCCTTTTTTTATTTTATATTGGTCAATTTAATTTGAGTTTTCTGGTCAGTTTAATGTGAAAGATAACACCAGATTTTTTGTCTTAAATAGGCAAATAATATCTTCCGGAGATTTTGTTGTTTGTAGGTTTATATTATTTACTCCTGGTTTCATCATTTTTTCTATTAATTATCATCCTTCATATTTAAAAAATTACAAATCATCTCTTTCGCCTATCCGGGCGAAGCCGATTACTATATGGCTGGTATCTGAAGTCTGAGCCATCAGATGTTTGCCTTCAGCCTATTAGTCTCGGGCTTGCTCGCCTCAGGCAGATTAAATAATTTTATTTTTGTTATCTGCACTTTCTGGGTTAATTTTTCAATTTTACTGCAAGTTTTATAGCTTCAATCATGCTTGAAGGATCAGCTATTCCTTTCCATGCAATGTCATACGCTGTCCCATGATCAGGTGATGTTCTTACGAATGGAAGACCCACTGTGATATTTACTCCTTTATCAAAAGCAATCATTTTCAATGGAATCAGCCCCTGATCATGATACATACAAATTACTATATCAAATTCACCTTTATATGCTTTATGAAATATAATATCAGGTGGATATGGTCCTTTAGCATTAATCCCTTCTTTCTGTGCATATTTAATCGCAGGAGTTATCTTTCTAATTTCTTCATCTCCGAATATTCCAGATTCTCCTGCATGTGGATTCAGCCCCGCAACTGCTATCTTCGGATTTTTTATTGAGAACATTTCACAAGCTATTTTTGCGAGGCGGATTGTTTTTAATATCTTCTTTCTTGTAATTAAATCAGGTACATTTCTTAATGCAGTATGAATTGTTACGAGAATAATCTTTAAAGGTCCGCCTGCAAACATCATCGCATAATCTTTTGTCCTGGAGAGATTTGCGAGCATTTCTGTATGGCCATGCCATTTGCTCCCTGCCATCTTGAGTGATTCTTTTGAAATTGGAGCAGTAACAATAGTATCAACTTCCTTTTTTAAAGCAAGAGCAACAGCCTTTTGGATAAATAAAATACATGCTCTTCCACTTTCAAGAGTAGGTCTATTCATAATTTTATTTTTTATAGAATTGGATTCGTGGATTATATAAATACTGTCTTTTGCTGGTTTAGCCTCAGATATTGATTCTATTGCTTTTAATCTTGCGGGAAGCCTTAATAATTTTTTTGCTGATTCAATTACAGATATATCTCCTATTACAACAGGTATGCATATTTTCCTGAGATCTGAGGAACTCAGTGCCTTAAGAATAATTTCAGGGCCTATTCCGCCCGAATCTCCCATAGTTATCGCAATTTTTTTCATAATATGTTCTTTCTGTATAATTATTTAAAATCAGGTATTAACAACTTGTTGTATCGCAGAAGCAGGGTTGTTTGCCTTCACAGTTGCCAAAAGCTCAAACCCGTGCTCCTTCAAATTATTCATGTACCATTTATTTCCATTCAAGCCAACTATAATATAAATTCCAAATTCAATTATGATTACCATTACAGATGTCTCAACATTATTGAAATAAATTTCTATTGATGTTAACAAGACAATGCCGCATATTAATATAAAAGCATGCACCCATAACTTTTTTATAAAGAGCCAAATTACCGAGAACAAAAATCCTGGCCATGAGAAACCAATCTTAACTGCCTGGTAACCAAACGCATAATGTTTATAAACATTAAAAGTTTTCATATCCCCTGAAAATTCTTTGTCTATTCTTAGAGTTGAATTTTAACACACGTTCTTGCTTTAAGTTCATTTATATGTCTTTTTAAATATTCGTTTAAATCCCGCTCAACAAGATATGTTTCAATTTCATCCCAAACATCCTCTATTTGTTTGCCTTCAAATTTGTCGGGATTAGTTCTATAAAAATCATGTATATCTTCTTCTTTTACTCTGATAAGTGATTTTATTTTTAAATCTATATATTCATTTAAAATTTCTTCATCTGTTGGCGCTTCAAGCCTGATTTTTTTTGCCTCGCCGAGCAATAAAACCCTGTTTATCATAGTATTAAGAACTTCCTCTTTTGTTATTTCAGGAAGAACTTTTTTCGTTTCCAAGAATTTAGTTTCAAGTTCACTCAGGGTTATTGCCTGTGTATCTACATACGCAACAATTCTATCGTTTATCCCGCCAGAAACTACTGAATTGAACACTATAAAAAATATAAATGTTACGGAACAAATAACCTGTTTTTTCATAATATTACCTGTAATATGTAACCTAAAAAGTATATTAATTTTAAATATTAAAAAGCATGGCCTATGCTGAAATGTATTTCACCAGCGCTTTCACCACTTTCTCTCTGTAACTTTCTGCCGTAATCAATTCTAACAGGCCCAACAGGAGTATTATACCTTAAGCCTAATCCAGCAGTGAATTTAACATCAGGGATATTTATATCTCCTGTTTTTACCCATACATTTCCGCCATCAATAAATGCAACTACACCAAAATTTTTACTGACCGAGGCTCTTAATTCAAGATTTTCCATTAAAAACACATTTCCGCCAATAGGGTTGCCATCGCTTCCTTTTGGACCGAGAGTATCCTGATCATACCCTCTCACTGTTGTTCTTCCACCAAGGAAAAAACGTTCTACAATTGGAAGTTCATTTGTATCAAAATATCCCTGAGCAACACCACCCCTTAATGAAGCGGCTAAAACTAAACCCCTGGCTATTTCATGATAAATATTTCCATAAACTGTAAGCTTCGCAAAATTCGTTTCTGATAGAAATATTGGTGAAGTAAACTTTAGAGCCACACCAGAAAAAATGCCCTTTTTAGGGTAAAACTGATTGTCTCTTGTGTCATAAACAAGTCCTATTCTAAGACCACTTATAATAAGAGTACCAGTATCTTCCTTGCTTAAGACCACATCAGGTTTAACATCAAAAGTATTTACAAGTGAAAAATCATAGTATAATTCACCTCTCAATACCTTACTTATTTTTTTCTCAAATCCTGCAGCGATACTGTGTCTTATTAGTTTATAGCGAGTTTCACGGGTATCTATATTAATTTCTCTTTTATCCTCACCAAGAATAAAAACTCTAAAAGGAAGTTCTTTTTTCATAAACCATGGCTCATAATATTGCAATACATAACGTTTTTCAAGGGAACTCAATTCCAGACGCAATGAGGCTTCCCTGTTCATTCCCATAAGATTTCTGTAAGATAAATCAATAATTCCTCTATACTGTTCATATTCAGCATATCCCAGACTTACTTCTATAGCTCCTGCATTTCCTTCTTTTAGTCTAATCAGTACATCTTTCTTACCTTCATAAGTGTCAAGAGGTTCCATATAAATATCTGAAAATAAACCAAGTTTATAAAGCTTTTGTCTTTCTTTAGACAGAAGACTGGCATCAAATGGGGTATTCTCTTTCTGTTGTAATTCCCTTCTTACTACATTAAATTTTGTTTTTTGATTGCCGGTTACAATTGTCTTTCCGAATAGAACTAACTGACCCTCATTTATATTAAATAACAGAGAAGCGCTCCCATTTCTTATCTCACGTTTAACTTCGACTTTCACATCCGGGAATCCTTTTGATATATACGACTCGATAATTCTATACCTTGCGTTCGCAATATCAACTTCATTGTAAGCATCTCCAATTTTTATGTTTATTAGATCCTTAATTTCATTTTTCAGAACAGAAGATGCACCTGATATTTGAATTTCATTTATCAGTGTTTTTTTACCTTCATTTAAAGTCACGTATATATCCATCTTTTCATTTGAACCATCATATACTGCCTGAATTTCCTCCACATATACATCTAAATAGCCAAGCGCATTATAAAAGTCCTTTAGAGCATCTCTATCAGAATCAAGAATCTCGGAATTATAGATTTTACCTTCTTTAAGTGACATTATTTCCTTGAGCTTATTTTCTTTGATTGTATTGCCGCTAAAAGATATTCTGCCAACTTCCACCAAAGGTCCTTCAAATATAAAAAAGTTTACATTGATAATATTGTTTTTTTCTGAAACAACAGGCGCTATCTGGGCGAATGCATAACCCTCTGTGTAATATATATGAAGCAATCTGCTTAAAGCTTCCTGTAAAATATCATCATTAAAATCCTCTGCTTCTGAAAAAGGAAGTTCTCTTAAAAGCCTCCTGTCTGATATTGAACTGTTACCGCTTATATTTATTTTGAGTTGTTTTCCTGGATTGACTGAAAATGAGAGGACGCCATCTTTAAAAATGGGTTCGCTTATCAAAGGCTTGAAATAATCTTTCTTTTTATAATATGCCCTTATTCTGTCTAAATCTTTTTTTAGAATTGACCTATTAAATATACTTCCAGCAGTTAGCTTCATGACAGACTTAATTTCTTCTGGGCCATTAATATCAATTCTTTTTATTATCTCTGGAATTCCTGTATTTACTTCGAGCTTAATATCAACTTTATATGGAGATTTAAGTCTAACTGTCTTTATAGCAATTTCTGCATGAGGAAATCCAAGAAAAGATAATTCTTTTTTTAGTTCGTCAATCGCCCTTTCAAATGGCTCACAGGACAAATATTGACCTTCTTTGATTGGAAAAATTTCTCTTATTTTTTTTGTTGAAACATCATGCTGTCCCGATATAGAAATTTTTCTGACAGAATCTTTTTCCTTTACCAAAATAGATACTTTTACCCTTTCACCATCTTCGGCACTAACAGAAATATCATCGAATATTCCTTTTAAAAAAGCTCTTTTTATGCCTTTACGGACAATATCGGAATCTATGTTTTCGCCGACTTGAATACCGAGAAGATAAAGCAGTTCGTCCTTTTGAATAGATGAAAGTCCTTTGACTTCCACTTCTGAAACTATCGAGGCATGTGCATATGTTACAAATAGAAAAACAATAAATACACAAAAAAGATAAAAAACCCGAATTTTATCCAGAACAAGACTTTTCATACATATCTATTTAAACTCAAATCTGAACTTAATGTCACCACCAAGACTTCCTCTTTCATCTCTAAGACCTATCAAAGATACATTTTTCCCGACCAGGTATTCAA
Organism: Nitrospirota bacterium; assembly: GCA_013388435.1. Lineage (GTDB taxonomy): Bacteria > Nitrospirota > Thermodesulfovibrionia > Thermodesulfovibrionales > SM23-35 > DYFC01. The sequence continues at coordinate 45,564 of JACAFE010000066.1, forward strand.
GTTTTATTATTTGTTCTTCGGATGCACCAATTGAATTGGTATATGTAACAAACAACCTGTCTCCTATTAATCTTTTAGATACAGTAACCTGTGGGCCAACAGTTCCTGTTTTTGTCGAAATATACGGCTCAACCTGAAATCTATCAAGTCCTGTAATAGAACGCAGTCTTTCCTCAATAACATCCTGCACTTTGCCTGTTATAAATGATGTTGCTTCACCAGCGCCGATTCCACCTTCAAGACCTTTTAGTTGTTTTCCAATCTGTCCTACTGTTAATAAAGCAAGTATGTCAACTTCATCAAGTCTCGGGTCAGAAGACAGGGCAAGATTGAAATGATCCATTTGACCTTCAAGGGCAAGTCTTATGTTATATCCTTTCACAAGAGTTTCAGCAGTAAGATTGATAACAGGCTTTATTCTGTTTGGATCCGCAAAATCAACACTTGCAAATATAATCTTGAATTCATTATTTCTGAAATATACATATCCTTCATTTGATTCAACCCTTCCAAAAATAATAGGACTTAAAATAGTGCCCTTAAGTATCATATCTCCTCTGATTTTTACCGGTGTTCTTGCAATATTATTATCAATTAAAATATTTTCATCGCCGGAAATTCTTATGTTCAATTGTGCTTTCTCAAAAATAGAGACTTCGGGTCTGATTGTCTCTTTTGGTTTTACAGCAAGGAGCCAGCTTCTCCATTCCACCATTTCTTTATATCGTCCTCTCTTTATCTTCACATCACCGTTGATGTTCATTGAATCTGATGTCCCTCTACAAAGCAATTTGCCGTCAAAAGTCACGCTAAAATCTTTCGAATAAGTCGTGGTAACATTATCAACGTTTGCCTGGACATAGAATCTTTTTATTGACAGCCCCTTGAGATAAACAACTCCTGAAAGAGAAACATCTCCACCACCAACTTTACCGGTTAGTTTTTCAAGAACAATCCTGTCTTCATCTATATTGAGATTCCCATTAATTGAACTGATATAAGAAGGGAAATCTTTGAGGCCAAATGAAGTATCTTTTAATATCATGCTTCCATTAATCTCTGGATCATCCCATCTTCCGCTTATGGATAATTTAAATTCGGAGTCACCTTTAAGATAACCGATTTTTCTTGAGAGCCCCTTTAATGGAGCAAGATTTGTTCTTCCTTCGAACATTAAATCATATTCTTTGCCTATTTCAAACCCACCAGAAATTTTAAAAGAAGAAGCTCCACTTTTAATGGTCACCATTTTGATTGAGAATTTTTTATTGTTTAGAGAAAAATGGGCAGGTGTATCATTTGTAAAAGTCTGGCCATACAATGAAAGGGTTAAATGTTCAATATATGCAATTGCAGAAATATTTTGCCTGTCCCCTTTAATGTTTATTTTTCCTTCAAGGTTCAACTGAAGATCTTCTGGGACTTCCTTAAAAAATGTGCTTGCGATAAAATCATATCTTCCCTGCTGTATGATTATGTCTGCATTCCATGATAATTTATCATCAAAATATCCGCTTCCCTTTATTTTCAGACTTTCATTAAACAGAGAACCATTTAAAGATATATCTCTGTTCTTAATAGTTGCTGTTACTGAGCCGTTTATTATATTTTTACCCCTGAAAGTTCCTTCTGTTGCTTTTGCAAGAAAAATTATATCAGGATTATCAAAAGTACCATGTCCCTTTGATTCAAATGAAAAAACAGCATTTTCCGGAATTCTTCCGGCTATTGCGTCTTTTAGATAAAATTTTTCAGATAATGCATTGTATGAAAACCTATCCCCGGAAGAAAAAGAAGCTTCTGCTTTTACCAGTGAATCACCTTTCCGAAGTTTGGCATCTTTCAGGGAAAAAGTGTGGCCTGAATACTCAAATTTCGAGCTTCCTGAATCAAATGGCAATTTGAATACTGTGGCTTTTTCCACAGTTCCATTTCCTTTAACCTGAAGAGATTCTCCTTTGCCTGTTAATTTTATATCAGCATTCATCCTACCTGTGCCATCGAAGTCCCTGTAAAAAATCTTAACTGCTTTACCAAAGTCTGCATTTTTAATGGTTGCACTAATATCATAGACAGGTCTTGAAAGGTCAAAAAGTTTTTGTGCCTCGGGAAAAAATATTTTCCCTTTAACAGAATGCTGCTCGTTTTCTGATTTAAAAACAGCCTCATAAATTTCGAGAAGATTTTTATGATAATTAACATAAGCTTCAATATCAGAGACAGGATATTCCTCAATAACACTTTTTTTCATAAAAATTTTCCCCGAGATTTTCGGGTCATCAAAAGTACCCTTAATATCTCCTGAAAAATCAGCTGAGCCCTTAATTTCTTTATAATAAGGCAACACAAGATCAGAAGAATTATCCGAATGTAATTTTGCTTTTAAATTAATGTTTTTTTCTCTAATATCAAGAACTCCGTTAAGTTCGGCATTTGTCAAATTTGTATTAATTAAAATATTAGAAAGAGACAGCATATTATCTTTTAAAGAAAAGGCTCCTTTGATAGAATTTATTCTTGAAAGAACATCTTCTGTAGGTTTATCATAGTTTTTAAACCATATTTTCTGTACAGAGATACGTGATCTATAAATAAAATTACCAATGGGACTAAAAGACTTCCCTTCTGAAAATAATTCTCCGTCTGTTTTGCCAGATGGTATTCCGGGATCCCATCCAATAAGATTTAAAAGGGGTTTACTATCAGTATCCCGGAATTTAATATTCAAGGTAAAATAATCAACTACCGGCAGATGTATTGATGCTTCTGCCTTTGCAGAACCATTATAAAGATGTGCATCACCATTTTTAAATTCCATTAACCCATTTTTATATGTAATTTCAGTTCCGAGAGCATCTATTTCAACACCGAAGAGATTTCCATTTTTCATATTTGCTTTTCCTATGGCAAATATATCATTAAGACTTCCTGTTATCTGTCCTTCAAAATCAGTGAATCCCTCGACTTTTTCCTTAACTTTTAAAATTTCCATTAGCGTTTGCAAATAGAATCTTCCGTTTAATTTCAAATCAAGTCCTATATCTTCAAGTTTGATTCTATTTGATTTTGAATTCTTTTCAGTTAATATCTGAGAATGATTTCCTATTAAATTAACATTCCCTTTAACAAAGACACTTCCTTCACCGCTCGTTTCAAGCTTAAGGAGTTTTTTAATTGATCTGACTATCAAGGAAATTTCTGTTGAAAAAGACCCTTTGCCTTCAGAATAATAACCTGAACTGCTTATTTTTGACCCATATGCATCTATTTGAAGTTTCTTTATTTCTATCCGATCTTTATTGAAATCTATAGCCGCATAGGCACCAAATAATATTTCAGGCCAGTCTTTCTTCAAAAACTTAAGTTCTTTTATTTTTGTATCAAGCTTCTGGATATCGCCAATAATAAATTCACCGGATAAGCCTTTTACCTTGGCTTGTGCATTAAGCATTTCATCACTTAGTAATAAATCACCCTGAGAGACTTCGACAACTTTAATTTTCACTTTAAATGCTTTTTCTCTTTCCTGTTCGAGATAAGTTCTTACATGCTTTATTATCTCTTCTAATTTATTTTTAGATAAAGTAATGACAGGCTCTTCAATAACAAGTCTTCTTAGAATTATCCTTTTATTGAAAATTTCCGAGAGAGATGCATAGGCTTTAACTTTCTTAGTTGAAAGAATAGTAGCGCCTGCTGGTTCCTTTATAACTAAATCTTTTGCAATAACATATAATGGTAAAATGTTTATTGATATTTTTTTAGCTTCTAATTTTTGACCTGTTGCGAGCTCAAGTTCGGGAATTATAATGTCCTTAAGGGCATCTGAAGCAGTCCTGCTATGGAGAAAGATAGTCAGCCCGGAAAAAATAAGGATAAACAATAATAGTATGATTATCTTAAGATGACCTGCATTTTTCTTCTTTTCTTTTATTTCAGTCATTTTTTATTTAAATTAATTTAAAATCTATTTTTAAGAACCTTTATATTTTAACAATATCTTCTTATACTTGACTACTAATCCACTCTCACCCCCGGCAAACAGATTTTGTGGCTTGATTTATTATTTCAAATTAAATAAATATTATAACTTCATATAATTATAAATAAATATATATTAATAAATAAAATAGCAACAGTAAATTTATTTCTTGACTTTCATTAGCTTTCCCATATATATTGCTTTATAATTGAATTGTTATAAAGATATTAATTAATAATGTTTTGGCTTTTTTTCAAAAAAGCTTCTTTACATAGCTTTTTTAGAGTAAATTTTAAAATAAGGAAGGGGGTGAATACTTCTCATATTTATAAGTTAATCTTATTAACTAATCAATTGAAGGAGGATGAGACATGAGTTTTTTAAGAAAGACTTATGATTTTTTCATGGCTGCTTCAATAGCTCATGCTAAATGGGATTATGAAGTATCCATGAATATTATCAAAAACAGGAAGAATGTGTTGATTCTTTTAATCCTTCTTCTACCAATACTTGCAGTATCATGGATTAATGCAGCAGACATTATCGGTGGCAAGACAGCTTATGCTCCTGCTCATTATTCAAATCTAATCTTTACTGTCTCGATTGCAGTAGGTCTTGCTGCAGGTTTGATTACCGGATGTATTGGCGCTGGCGGTGGATTTATTATTACGCCTGCTCTGATGGCAGCAGGTGTCAAAGGAATTCTTGCTGTTGGAACAGATGTCTTTCA
>JACAFE010000015.1 GCA_013388435.1 Nitrospirota bacterium
AATAGCTTGATAAATTCCAGTCGCCAGAGCGACTAACTTCCAGTGCCGTTTTTCGGCACTCAATTCCAGACCCGCAAAGCGGGTCTCACTTCCAATGCGAAGCATTAAATTTGATAAACTCAATAAACGCTATAAACGCAACAAATGCTATAAACGCAACAAACGCTATAACGCTATAAACGCAATAAACGCTATAACGCAATGAACGCTATAACGCTATTAACGCAACAAACGCTATAAACGCTATAACGCTATGAACGCAACAAACGCTTTTTGCCTTCAGCCTTTTTTGTTTCGCAATGTCTGCACTTTTTGGTTTAAAGCTGTTTTATTAACCTTTCCCAGAATTCCCTTGGTGACAGAATATCAATATTTTTAAATCTTTTTATAACAAGAAGGTCATCATCGCCAGTAACAATAATGTCCGCTTTTCCACTCAGGGCAGTCCCAAGTACATGAGTATCATTTTTGTCTCTGCAGGCAGATTTTTCAACCGCAACAGTACCGATAATTTCCGACACTGAAAGGAGATAGTTAATTATCTCATTAATAACTGAAGGGGGAAGATGAAGTTTGTTTTTCAGGTTTTTCTGAACTTCAGTAAGGATTTGTTTGCTCAGGAGTATCCTGTGTTCGGCAAGAATAACTTCAAATACTTCGGAACAAAGGCCTCTTGCAGCAAAGGCTGCTATAATAACATTTGTATCAAGAACAATTCTCATGAAATTGCTTTAAATACATCTTCATCGGTAAGCAGTCCCTGAGCTTCTGCAAAAGGTAAAACCTTTTTGCGAATCTGTTGAAATCTTCTTAAAGCAAGATATCTCGAAACAGCCTCGCGGACAATTTCACTCCTTGAAGTCCTGTCAGCTTTAACGACGTTATTCAACTCTTTCTGCAAATTAGCAGGCAGTCTTATAGTAATTGTCTCTTTCATAAATCACCTCCATATTATGTAATACAATGTAACACATTATCGGGAACCTGTCAATAAATGTCCGATTTCTAAAAAATGTATTTTTTAACCCAAATAATGCAAATGTTGCAAAATAAAAAAAGGCTGAAGGCTTTAGGCTGAAGCCAAAAAGCAAAGAGCGAATAGCGAATAGCTTATAGTAAACAACTATTAACATAATCAAATGGCGATAACTCAATTTATAAAACAAAATCACGGGTCTCTTTATACTGAGGCTGAAGTCGAAGCGTAAGCCTCAGAGATAAAATATGCAACCACAAAAAATATAAAATAAAGCTATGTTCTTATACAAAGGTAGTTTATTTTGTTTCATAATCGGATTAAAATAATTAGTTGCAATTTATTTCTTGGACAATTCCTCAAAAACCTCAAGAGCTCTTTTTACAACCTGGTCCATGTTGTAATATTTGTACTCAGCAAGCCTGCCTATAAAATAAACCGATTTTAGTTTTTTAGCCTCTTTTTGATATTTATTGTAAATTTCAAAAGCATTGTCTGTTGGCATTGGATAATAGGGTTCACCCTCTGATTTAGGATATTCTCTAAAAATTGTAGTTTTGGGGTGTTTTTGTAATGTCATATGTTTAAATTCTGTAATCCGTGTAAAATCGTAATCATTAGGATAATTTACAACAGCTGCTTCCTGATAATATTCCTTTTCAATAGTTTGAGCTTCAAAATTTAGACTTCTGTAAGGCAGTTTACCAAATTTGTAATCAAAGAAATAATCTACAGGTCCTGTATATATAAGACTGGAAAATTTTATATCATTAACAATATTTTTATAATCAGTATTAAGCAAAATAGTTATGTTTTTATTGGATAACATTTTTTCAAAAAGTTTTGTATATCCTTCGGAAGGGAGCCCCTGATATTTATCAGAAAAATACCTGTCATCAGTGTTAAACCTTACAGGTATTCTTTTTGTAACTTCTGGTGAAAGCTTTTCAGGATATACTCCCCATTGTTTAAAAGTGTAATTTTTAAAAAATTTTTCATAAAATAATTCGCCGACTTGTGAAACAATTACATCCCTTGAGTTATTAATTTGAGATAATTTTAACCTCACAGATTCAAAATAATCTTTTAACTCTGGCTCAGTAAAATTTTTTCCAAGAAGAATATTTACAGTGGTGAGATTTATAGGGATTGGCAGCTTTTTGCCATCAACATAAGCTAAAACCCTGTGCTGATAACCATTCCATTCAGTAAATTGTGAAAGATACTGCCAGACATCATCATAATTTGTGTGAAAAATATGCGGTCCATATTTGTGAACAAGAATACCATCTTCATTATAGAAATCGTATGCATTGCCACCGATATGGTCTCTTTTTTCAACCAGAAGAACTTTTTTATCTAATTGAGATGCGAGTCGTTCAGCAATAACTGAACCGGAAAAACCAGAACCGACAACAAAATGGTCAAATCTATTATTCATGTTGTGATTTATTGTATATCAAGCTGCGCACATACACAGGCGGCAGTAAAAAAATACTGACTACCTCTCCAAATATTACTGAAAGAAAAAGTTTCCAGATATTCTTCAAATTTTCATTGCTTAAGACTAAATCATTTGTTATAGGATTATAATGACATACTTTTTTTACTGAAAAAGAAAAAGGAGAAGGATAGTTAGGGATAACAGCAAGATCATAATTTCGAATCAATATTTTCAGAAAAATAAAAAATAAATAAATTAATCCTCCTCGGTTGTCACGCTTTATAAAAATGATATTGTTAAACTCTTTTGAAAAAATATCTGCTCTATCATCTTGCATGATTAAATCGCATCTTGCTTTAGGGAATAAAACTTTCACTGCTTTCAATGCGTTATAAATATCTTCGCGATTACCAGTATTAAGAAATATAATTTTGTTTATCTCTTTATTTGAATCAACCTTTATTTTTTTTAACTCTTTATTTTTTGTCTTAAATGTTTTTCCACCCCATCTCCCTATTAAAAAATCTTTAATGCCAGCGAAACCCATGCACATTAAATCCCATCTACCGGTTAGACCAAGAAAAAATAAAACCTTTGAACAATATCGAATATGTCTCAAGTAAATAGGCAGGCGTTGTAAAAGACCTGAATGTTTTGCATAGGTAAGTAATGCGTTTCTATAACCGTAATAAAAATCAACTAATGGAGATCTTTTTTCTGTAAATGCAGGATGGTACGCTACTGATGTGAAAACTGAAACCACCTTGAAATTGTTTTTTTTAAATTGCAACCCCCAATCCATATCGTCCCAAAAAATAAAAAATCGGTCGTCCATAAAGCCGGCCTCTTCAATGGCTTTTGTTCTTACCAATGCAGAACAGATAGCAACATAATCAACTTCATATGTTTTATGACTGAATTGGATATTTTTTTTGTTTCTAAATAAAGGTTTTACACCTATTGTATCCCAGCGGAAAAAAGCGCCAGCTTCAATTGTAATGTCCCTTGAATTTATATCTATAATTCTTGACCCCGCTATACCTATTTTTTCATCTTCCTCCATAGCTTTAACGAGTTCTTTAAGTGTATCTATTTCTACCTCTGCATCATTATCAAGAAGCCATATATATTTATATACAAAATTATTATTTTTCAAAAAATATCTCATCCCGGTATTAAAACCTCCAGTGCCTCCAAGGTTTTCCTTGTTTACAATCAATTTTAAGTTTGGAAACCTTTCTCTTATGGCTTCAACGGAACCATCAGTTGAAGCGTTATCAACAATGATAATATCAAAATTATCGTAATCAATCATTTGCAGTTGGGTGAGAAGCCTCAGGACAAACTCCTTTTTATTCCAATTTACAATTACAATTGCTACTTTAGGATTCATAAATTTTATTTCAACCAGTGACTTAAGTCCCTTTTAATTAAATCCTGTAATTTTAATATATCCTCACGATAAATATTTAGAAGATATTTTCGCGTTTCCTGTTTCATTTTTGGCTTATATAAGTTTATATTTTTTGTATTTTCGACTAAATTGCCCAATCGTTTATTAGAAATAAATGTCTTTAAAAAAGGCTTGAGAGTTTCTTTAATAACATTTGGCTGTGTTAAAAATTTATGTAGTGTATTGCTTTTTGGTATCAAGGAAACATTATATTTTTTGTCCATATCTGGAATAAACATATTATCAACTTCTAAGAATTTATATAAATTTTGTACAAGATTTAAAGGCTCTTTTAATAAATCATCAAATAAATATATTTTAACATTGGGGAAACTTTTTAAGTATGCTTTCACTTGTTCTGTGTAAAATCCTACATTTTTATAAAACCATATAAACTCCCAATTGTTCTTCCTTCTCATTTCTTCTTCTTCTAAAGCTTTCTCGAAAGTTAAAGTTTCTCTTTTGTCACGAACAAGATGTAAATATGCAGAGAATGCTCTATCTACAGGATTTCTAAGTATAATTATAATTTTTGGTTCCCCTATATATTTTTTAATGTATAATATTGCATTTTCATAGTAAAACAAGTTGTCTGCACTAGCCTCACCTATTGCTTTTTCATTATTTGACAACTTGAAAAGATTACAGTATTCTTTGAAATCTTTAACTATACTTTTTTCTACTTCATCATCTTTTATACCATTTAAAGGAAATTTTAAAAATTGTGAAGTTATAAATTTTGGCTCTTTGATTGGACTCATATAAATTTCTGGATGTTGATTAAGATAATAATATAGTGAGGTTGTTCCGCTTTTTGCAGCTCCTACAATTAAGAAATTTGGCAATTTAATCATGTTTATATTTTAAAGATTTTTTTTATCATTGGCAAATATAGTGTATTTATGCCTAAAAATAATTTTATATAGACAACTGAACTTAAATTCCAGAATATCATACTTATCATACTTGCAAAGGCAGCTCCGTTAATACCAAATCTTGGTATCAGAAAAAAATTAAAAGTTATATTTATAAGTGCTGCTATTAAAATAATGTATTGAAATATTTTCTCTTTGCCAGTCATTTGAAGTATATAACCTACTGAACCTGAAACTGCATTTATAAACTGACCGAATGATAAAATAATTAATGCATTTGAGCCGGCTCTGAAATCATTACCAAAAAAACTAAGTATTAATTTAGGGAATAAAATAAAAAATATTAATAATGGAAAAGAACTCCAAAAAATTATTTTGCTCGAATTTTGTGCTACTTGTCTTAATCCATCACTATCTTTCTTGCCATAGAGCTCAGCAAATTTAGGAGCTGCAATAGTATTAACAGCATATAAAGTAATGCTCGTTAACAATGATATTTTTAATGCAATGCTATAAATACCCACTTCTTCTTCACTGCAGAAAAATCCAAGCATTAATGTATCAGTCCATCCCATAATCATAAAAAGCGAGCTTGACAAAAACATTGGGAAAGAGGTTTTCAATAAAATCTTTATCTGAATTATATTACTGGTTGCTCTAAATTGTTGGAATACATTTTTTTGCCATATAAAAAAGCTAAGAATGCATAAGAAAATAACACCTAAAATATGACATATTAGTGGTAAATGTTCTACTTTATAAAAAATAGATAATATCAAGAATGCTGAAATAGATAAAAAAGGTCCTGGTATATTTTGTAAAAAACTATATTGTTTTATTTTTTGGAGTCCTCTTATGCTTTCAAGATTTATTATTAAAAAAACTGTAGGTAGTAGCGCAAATGAAATAATTTGAAAAGATTGAAGAAGTTTTTCATTTTGAAATAAATCTTTTGATAATATTGGTGCCAGTATATACATTAAAAACGAAAGAAAAATACATAAAAATAGTACTATCATAATCACTTTGGAATGAATTTCTTTAACTATATCTATTTTATTTTGAGCAGAATATTCTGCAATAAAGCGTAATGAAGCATTTTCAAGACCTAATTTCCCAAAAATAGTAAAAATATCTAATAAAGTTATAGAGAGAACAAAGACACCCATTGTATAAGCACCAAGAGTTCTAGTTATTAATAAGGCAAAAATGTAACCTAAAATCATACTAATAATTTTGAAAATTAAAGCAACAGAACTTTCTTGCACGAGTTCAACCATGTGGTAATTACCTGGGCTGATTTTGAGATATTTTTGAAGAATTGAATTAAACATAGCGTGAAATAAATATCTCATTTTAATGGCACCTTCTTAATTGTATCTATACACGAAGCCCAAATTGAAAAAATAAAAAATATAAAAATTTCCGGTTTAATTCTTTTCTGCATTATCATTATGGTTCTTATTGTCAGTAAAAGAAATAGCAATGGTATTAAATTTTTTATAAAGAATAATCTCAAGATTACAAATAAAGTGTCTTATACTAAATATTATTGCAATTAAATAAGTTTTCTGTGAAATCTTATGCATAGTCTTAATTCTTATAACATTATTAACCTGAAAATGTAGACAATAAAAATAAATTTATTTAACCCGCCTGAGGCGGATTAACTTGATAATTTTATTCTAAAAGATATTTTTTAGCAAAGAATCCGTAGAATCCCAAGTCAGATTATCACGGGAAGTTTCACTTATCAATAAAAATCTTTTACGAAATCTGCATTATTTCAAGTGTATTTTTTTGGATATTTCTGTTTTTAACTGTAATTAACTTTTTGTTTTGTTATTGAATAAATTATTCCAATTAAAAACCCTAAACTAAATTTCCCCTGCATTTTCCATTTAGTTTTTAACGGTAATAACAACAACGGTAAATATCTTGAGCCGTTTAAAAGAAGCATTAACCATATAATAAAGGGGTATCGCTTTTTCAGTTTCGCAAAGGACATCCCTACGGCTGCGGCTTTGCTAATTTTGTTGGTGATTAAAGGAGGATGGTAATATTCAATCTCTTTTGATTGAATGAATGTCTTCCCTGAAGATATATAACGTATCACAAATTCTACATCTTCCTGGCCAATTATTTCTGAGACAAAGCCGCCTAATTCTTTTAAAACATTTCTTCTATAAGCCATACAACGATTTGTTGGATAATAAGGATCATGAAAGTCGTATCTGCCTTTGATTAATACAAAACTGGCATTGCCATGAGGTATTATTGCATCTGCATTGGTTGTTCGAAAAATTCTTAAAAGCTTTGATAGAAAATCATTTTGTAAAATTACTGTATCATCATCAAGGAAAAGCACGAATTCGCCTTTAGCTTTAGAAAGGCCAAAATTTCTTGAATATCCCATTACCCCGAAATTTTCTGAAAGAGCATAATATTTGATACTGAGCCTATCAGATAATTTTTCAGCTATGATTTTCCCTTCTTTTGTGCCGCCTCTGTCTTCTATAAGTATTACTTCAAAGTCTTCTTTAGGTAAATTCTGCGAAGCTAAGCTATAAAGAATGCCTTCCAATAAATTGATTCTGCCGTAAAAATTTATCACACATGATATGGAAACATTAATATCATCTTCTTCAAATGTAAGGTCCCCTTTTAAAGAAAAAGGGGAAAGTTTGTATAAAGCTTTTAATATTTTAACTCTTAAATTTTGCATAATATTTTTTAATTATTGAGTTACAGGATTAATATCTCATATACCAGACAAGCAAAAGCCATATTAATATAGTTGCTGCAAGCAATTTGTCATGTGTCATGGCTTTTGTTGGGTCTCCCATGCCCTGTTTTGAAATCATTAAATATCTGAACAAACCAAAAGTTACAACAGGAACTGTATAAATAAGTTTACGAAACTGTTCTACAGTATATAAAGAATATGCAATCAGCGCTGCAGATGAGGAAATAACCAATATCTCATTCAATGTAGATATTGAGTAAGAATTCAGGCTGTTCCTGTGTTCTGCAATTTTATCTTCAAGCAGGGAAACCTCTCCAAGCCGTTTTCCGGTAGCAAGAACAAGAGATATCATAAACATGGTGAGCAAAAGCCATCTGGATGGTTCAACATTAAAAGCAGCGCTGCCTGCAAGCACTCTTATTACAAAACCAGAGGCTATACAAAAAATATCAAGTATGGGTATTGTTTTTAAATAGATGGAATAACCAACCTGTACAAGGAAATATAAAATAATAAAATAAAAGAAATAAAATCCAATTTTGAAAGATAGAATCAATGAAATCGAAAATAAAAAAGCAGATAATAAATAAGCAATATTTTTTCTTATTTTGCCTGATGCTATCGGTCTATTTCTTTTTTCAGGATGAACTCTGTCTCTTTCAATGTCTCTTATATCATTAAAAATATATATTGAACTTGCGCAAAAGGAGAAAGAAATAAAAGCGGGTAAGGCAAGATGTAAAGTTGATTCTTCAAAAAGCTTTCCGCCAAAAAAAGGAGCCGCAAAAAGAAAAAGATTTTTAATCCAGTGTTTTATTCTAAGTACTTTTAAATATGAAATCATTATAAAATAACCATTTTTTTATAGCACAATAAACTCTACGTTTAAATTTTACTAAATCTTCTTGATAAAATTATTATAACTGATGAAGTAATAAGAGACACTAATATCAGACCTAATGATATAAGGAAATTGTTTAAAATATCTGGATTTATAATTAATATCAATCCGAGATAAAACATCATAATCCCTGAAATAAGTTTTAATATCCTACCTTGCCATTCGCTGAGTTTACGCTTGCCTACACTTATAGAAAAAATGATTACAATAAACATAAGGGGAATTACATAAATTAAATTGTAGAAAACCAGATATATATAATAAGAATATTTAGAAATATTATTCAAAGTTAAAGTTCTTGTATAAACCATGGGAAATCCTGCAGTACATAGAAGTTCGTATATATTTGCTGTGAAAGCAAGTATGATTGTTCCGGTTATCATAGCAGGCCGTGAACTTTCTCTTAATATTTTTCTTGCAAGCTCATATATCCTGGGTTTAGCTTTATCCGGAATTGTTAACGATACCCCTTTTTTTAAAAAAAAGAATTCTTTAATATTGATTAAAGCGATCAGCAAGGCGATTATTCCTGCAAAAATAGTTATTTCTTTTATCTGGCCTAAAATTAAGAAAAGATTTAACCATGCTGACATAAAAGCAAAATAAATTAATCCCGAGAAAAATATAAATATACTACCTATAAATAACATAGTTTTTCTTGAGTGAGCATGGCCCAAGACACTTAACAGGATTAATAATACAAAAAAAGAACAAGGATTAAATCCGTCTATACCAGCAATTATAATTGTTAGAACTGGTAACGATATTTTGGATAATTCTACCTCGCCTAAAAATGGGAGTTTAATAATACTCTGTTCTGAAAAAGATGTATTTGTTTGAGGAATTATTTTCCGGTTTGCAAGATTCTTTGCTTTTTCAGATGGATCTATGCAACCGAAATCAATACAATGTTTGATAGCCAAATCAAGTGATTTTCCAGTTGTATCATCACTTAAATATCCTACAAATGGTTCAAAATTTCCAATAAAGATAGTTGGAACGGCTTCGACTTTTATCTCATAAGCTTGAGCCATGCTCGAAAAAAGTCTTGCATTTTCCGCATTATCCCAGACTTCGTAATATTTAATCTTTAATTGTGGGTATTTTCTTGATAGCAATTTTAGAAAATTATCTGCTTCTTTACAGTTGTGACAGCCATTGCCCCAAAAAAAATATATTGTTACATTATTATCTAAAGCAAGTGTAATTTTATTGTAAACTGCTATGCTGTATAGAAATAAAATAAAGGTAATAAAATATTTAATACGCTTCTCATAAAATGTGTAAATCTCTATTTTCACGACTTTAAATTGTTATTACCATGTGCAGGTTGCCCCACCTGTCATTTCGTTGTTCTGATTGAGACATAGTGTCATATTTTTTACGATAGTGTCTGATTTCCCCAATGCTTTAGCAGTAAAACCCGATGCTGAAGGATCTCCGGATATAACAAGTTTATAATCAAATTTTAATGATTTTTCATCCCCGGGTTTAAACATATTATAAGTAGATTTAATTTGAGATAAAGTAAGAGTTCCATTTGCACAACTTCCACTTGTTGATTTGTAATAGCAGCCATTTTCTGCATAGTATTGTTCGAGAACTAATCTTAATGAAGTTAGGTTTGATTGAGCTTCTGTACGTGCAGCTTTAGTCCTTTCACCTAAATATGTTGGTATAGCAATAGCTGCAAGAATGCCTAAAATAGCAATTACAATTAAAAGTTCAACTAAAGTAAAACCATTCTTGTTTAAATTATTCTGATAATTTTTTTTAAATAATGATTTTTCCATATTAACTCCTTTCTTAAAAAATATCTCCAAAATGTCATATAATTTTATTTTACCATTTAATTTATTTTAAAACTTTATTGCAATAATTTACTTTCAATTGTTAAAAATGTTGTTATTTGCCTATTGGAATATTCCGTTTCGCAAACTCAGTAATCAGGAGAAGCTGCATTGCTTCATTAGACAAACTGCTTCTCGGATCAAGCTCTATTACTGATTCAAAATATTTTTGAGCTTTGTCATATTCTTTTATCTGAAGATAACATAGCCCGAGATTGAACCTTGCCTGTATAAATCCAGGTGAAATTGACAATGCTTTCTCAATGTTGCTTATAGCTTTCTCAATAACTGATTTTTTTTCTTCCTCGTTTTTAATGGATTCTGACATCCTTAAGTATAAAATCCCGAAATTACTGAGAGCTGTAACATTTTTTGAATATGCTTTTAGAGATTCTTTAAAATAAGATTCGGCTTTCTGGTAGTTTTTATCTCTCATTTCTACTACTCCAAGCATGTCCATGATAATTGATACAAGCTCTGCGCTTATTTTTTTCTGCTGTAAAGCAATGAGCAATTCTTTTCTGCCTTGTTCAAAATCATTTTTCTCCAGTAAAGCTCTGCCATAATTTGCGTGTGCTATTGCAGATGAAGGACTTTTTGAAACTGTATCTTTCCATAATGTTAAATCGTTTTCCCAAACTTTTATTCTTTCATATGTTAAAAATGAACCTGAAATTGCTATTATCGCAAAAGAAGTAAATAGTAATTTTTTATTACTTATTTTCGAAAACAAAAAACCTGCAAGAATACAAAAGCCAACAGATGGTAAATATAAATAACGTTCTCCAATTGGGGAGCCTATTTGAGAGACCAGGATGAATAAAGAGGGCAACAAAGTAAGAATAATCCATGAAATTAAAAAAAATACAAAATTGTGTCTTTTAAAATATAAGATAATAGCAAGTAAAAATGGGGAAAAACCGATTAGGAAAATTAAAGGATTTTTTGGTATGTCTGGCAAAAGATTGAGATTCAATGGAAGTAAAAGTTTTTGAAAGTAATATCCAATAGCTCCCATTAAAATTGAAAAAATATTTTTTATTTGAATATCAGCAGAGAAAAAAGCATTCTCTGTGCCAGGAGATGAAATCATCATGTTTATTACCTTGCTTTGCCTGAGAATAAAGTAAATTATAATTACTAAGGATAAAGAAGATAAAGAAAGTGCAATTTTTTTACGTGGCATGTCTATTAATAAACTGTAGATTAATATAATTAAAATCAAAGAGAATGCATTCTCTTTACTGAATAAAGAAAAAAGAAAAAAAATACAGGTTAAGATGAGTCCTGAAAATTTACTCTCTTTGCTATAAATAAGAAATGAAAGAAAAGCAAGTAACAAGAAAATTGTTGAGAGTATATCTGTTCTGCCTGAAATCCATGCTACTGATTCTGTATGAATGGGATGTATTGCAAAAATAATTGCTGAAAGTAGCGCAGGTAAAATAATTCTTTTATTTTTATTTTCAAATTCATCATTAACACTTTTTTTTCTTATAATTAACAATCCTGTGAGGAAGACAAGTAACGAAGCTATACTGTGAAGTAATACATTAGTTAAATGGTACCCCATAGGATTGAGATGCCAGAAGCTATAATCTATCGCCATAGAAAGATGCAGGAATGGCCTGTAATATATTCCTCCACCCAGAAAAAAAGAATAAGGATTTTTTCCAAGATTTAAGGGGTGGGTTATTAATTGAATATCGTCCCAAACAAATCTATTCCAGATTGTTGGCAAATAAATTATAAAAGCAACAGCAAAAACTATAAGACCAAATATTATTATTCTCTTATTGTGAGGTTCATTTAACATAGAATTTATTTTAACAGTTCTCTGAATATCAGGTTAAAAAAAAAGGCGGGATTAATTTCCCGCCTTTTTTATATAGGATTTTTAACGAGCAGAAACAGTTGTGCTAAAGACAGGATTTGAAGTATCCTGAGCATATCCTTCAATAGTAATGGCACTTGTGCCTGCTGTGAGAATGATTTGCCCTGCTTGAGGTGTCCCAGTTGCAAAGAGACTAATTGTTCCTACAAAGCAACTTCTTTCACCTTTATTTGCATGATGGGCAATAGCTTTTGCTACAACATCAGCTGCAGTTGCGGTATAAGCCGTACCGGACATCCCATTATACATTGCTGCACAGGTTTTGGCAGGGTCTGGATTTGGTGCTTCATAACATATTGCATCTCCAGAGGGACCAGTAATTAAATATGGGTCTCCTGAAACAATTGCATCGAGCCAGCTTTGTAATTCAGAAACAGCTCCTTTTGCACCTGCGATAACACAACGAACCTTCGCTTTTTCTCTCTGGCCAAGATATGCAGGAATTGCTATTGCTGCAAGGATACCAATGATTGCTACGACAATGAGCAATTCAATGAGAGTGAAACCTCTTTGATTCCTTGTTTTCATTTGCTGAATTGTTTTAAACATTTTTTCCCCCTTTGGTTAAGATTTTTAAAGTTATTACTAAAAATAATTGCCACCTAATCCTTAGATACCTTTATGTCCTTTTGCATCACCTCCTTTAATTTCGCTACATTTTATAAAGCAATCACTATGCCACAAACTGAAGCAGAAGCAATGCAATTTTAACTATACTAAAATTATTCAAAATAATCAATATGTTTATGCTTGATTTTTATAGTAATACTATAATCTTTTTTAATATTTTTTCCAAATTAGTCAGTCTTTAAAATCAAAACAATGACAAAAAATGTCACTAAATCTGCTTTAAAATGGCAATTTATTCCCAGCTATTTATATCCTGGTTTTCTCCTTCACCGCCGGGATTTCCATCAGCGCCATAAGAATAGAGATCATAATCACCATGCTGACCCGGAGATTCATAGTGATAGGGCCTGCCCCATGGGTCGTTTGGTATTCCTTTTTTTAAATATGGACCATCCCAGCCATTTACACCGGGATTAACCTGTAATGCATTTAAGCCTTCCTGTGTAGTGGGATACCTTCCTGTTTCCATTCTAAACTGGTCTAATGCCTGTCCGAGCAACTCAATCTGGGTCTTTGCAGCAGATACTTTGCCTTTACCAACTTTGGAAATGAATTTCGGGAAAACCAATGCTGCAAGCATACCGAGTATGACCATTACAACTATCAATTCAACCAGAGTAAAACCTTTTCTGTTTTTTATAATACTATTACTTTCTCTACCTATCACTTATAACCTCCTTAACTTAAATGATACTTAAATTTAAAAATATTTCAACTTTAGTTATTATGATACCACTTATTAATCTAAAAAGTGCAGAGAACGGCAATAAATTTATTTAACGTAGCAATAAAAAGCTGAAGGCGATAGCGTTCATTGCGTTATAGCGTTTATAGCGTTTATCAAATTTAATGCTTCGCATTGGAAGTGAGACCCGCTTTGCGGGTCTGGAATTGAGTGCCGAAAAACGGCACTGGAAGTTAGTCGCTGTGGCGACTGGAATTTATCAAACTGTTTTTTGCGTTATAGCGTTTATAGCGTTATAGCGTTCATTGCGTTCATTGCGTTATTGAGTTCAATTAAAACCGATCGGCGCAACAACAAAGGAATATACAACCCCCTTAATCCCCCTTAATAAAGGGAAAATGTGGCTTTTTGCTCTATGCTATTTGTTCTTTGTTCTTTGCCACTTGCATTTACAGGGTTGAATATTTTACAACAGACACCTGATTACAATAAATATTTCTTTACAATACATTTTATTAGATGCTAATATTTTTTGTTTTATGAGTTATAAAAGCATTAAAAAATGGCCTGAAGATGAAAGACCAAGAGAAAGACTTTTAAAGCATGGTGCACAGTCTTTGTCTGATGCGCAGTTGCTCGCAATTATTCTCAGAACAGGCGGTGGAGGAAAAAGCGCTTTAGAACTTGCTATGGAAATTCTGCAGACATTTGAAAATCTAAAGAATATGGAGCAGGTCTCGGTTCATGAATTTTCACAATTTAAAGGGATGGGAAACGCAAAAATTGCTCAGATTAAGGCTGCACTTGAAATTGGAAAAAGATTCAATGGTGAATCTGTTCAGAAAGGCTTAAAATTTTTTTCAGCTAATGAAGTATTTCAATACTATAGACTGAAAATAGCGCATATGAAAAAAGAGGTTTTTCATTGTGCAATGCTTGATGCAAAAAACAGAATTATAAGGGATTGCCGCGTTTCAGAAGGGACATTGACAAATTCCTTAATACATCCCCGTGAAGCTTTTAGAGATGCTATAAAAGAATCTGCGGCATCAGTTATATTTGTGCATAATCATCCAAGCGGTGATCCTACGCCAAGCAATGAAGATATTATAGTTACAGAAAAGCTTGTAAATGCAGGCAATATTGTGGGAATAAAAGTGCTTGATCATGTAATAATAGGAGATAATCAGTTTACGAGCATGATGGAAAAAGGATATATAAAAAAGCAGTAATTAGTGAACATAGTGTACACGGTGAACACAGTTATTATGGTAATGTCAAAAGTTTAATGAAAAAAAGGAAAGAAGATTAAACCGCAGAGGGTATAGAGTTCTTCTTTTGTTTTCTATGGTTAAATTTTCACAATATGGACATTGAGAGAAGGAGGAAATTATGTCAAAGATTCAGAGAGCTATAATCAGTGTGTCCAATAAAAAAGGCGTAGTTGAATTTGCCAAGGAATTAAAAGCAATGGGTATTGAGATACTGTCAACAGGAGGCACTGCAAAAACATTAAAAGATTCGGGCATTACAGTAAAGGAAGTTTCTGAATACACAGGTTCACCTGAAATGCTTGATGGAAGAGTTAAAACGCTTCATCCAAAAATACACGGAGGTTTACTTTGCAGGAGAGATAATCCTAAAGATATGGATGAAGTAAAAAAATATGGCATAAGCCTTATAGATATGGTGGTTGTGAATTTATACCCGTTTGAAGAAACTATTTCAAAGCCTGATGTAACTTTTGAAGATGCTATTGAAAATATAGACATCGGCGGTCCGACAATGCTGCGTTCTGCTTCAAAGAATTTCAAAGATGTTGTTGTGGTTGTTGACCCTGCTGATTATGAAGCTGTAATAAATGAAATGAAAAATAACAACGGCGATATAAGTTATAAAACAAGGTTTAAACTTGCAACAAAAGTTTTTCAACATACATCAAGATACGATACATTAATAGCAGAATATCTGAGTAAGATTAATAAAGGCTAAACAGGAAATAAGAATTGAAAGTACTTGTTCTGGGAGACGGGGGGAGGGAGCATGCTATTATATGGAAGCTTTCCCGTAGTAAAAATATCGAGAAAATTTATTGTTGCCCGGGAAATGCCGGGATTACCTCATATGCTGAATGTATTGAATTGAATAATGGAAATCTCGATGCCCTCGTTGATTTTGTAAAGTATGAATGGATTGATCTTGTTTTTATCGGTTCAGAAAAATTTATTACACAGGATGCTGTCAGTCTTTTCCGTCGGGAAGGTTGCAGGGTAATAGGGCCTGATTTAAAAGCGTTTCGATTGCAGTCAAGCAGGGTTTTTACACATGATTTATTCAAATTTTACGGGATACCTATGCCCGAATATAAAACCTTTTCCGCATTTCTGCATGCTTTCGATTATATAATGCTGAAAGGAGCGCCTGTCTTAATAAAAACAGATGGACGCATTCAAAATGCAGGCATTTTTCAAGCTCAAACAGTTGATGAAGCGATTTATGCCCTAAAACAGATAATGAAGGAAAAAATATTAAATGATGCAGGCAATCATATAATTATCAGTGAAATTCCCCGTGGTTTAAAATTATCTTTTGTCTTTCTAACCGATGGTAATAATCTAAGACATCTTGCTACCGTCAGGAAAAAAATTGCAAACAATATTTTTTCAAAGACACTTATGTGTTTTAGTCAGGAACAAATTATAATAGAAGAGATTAAAGATATATTGAACAGAAAGGTTATTTCTCCCTTTCTTGATGCTATTAATTCAGAAGGTATTAAATTTAAGGGTATATTTTCTATGGATTTGTTTTTGAATGATGGTCAAATATTTTTTAATGATATAAACTGCACTTTTGATTATCTGGAAGCCCAGACAATTCTGCCATTAATGAAGACGGATTTGATGGATATTTTTACAGCCATTATGGATGAACGGCTTGACAATATTGAAATTAAAATGGAAGATAAAATGTCTCTAACCACAATGATTTTTTCTGAAAATGATAAAAATATAATATCAGGAATTGATGCTCTGGACGAAGATATTCATGTTTTCCATGAAAATACATGTTTTTCAAATAATGACATCGTAACAAATGGCAATCAGGTTCTAAGTATTAATGTTGTTTCAAACAGCAAAGATGAATTAATACAAAAGACTGTTTCAGTGTTGAATAAAATTAAATTTAAGGGAATCAAGTATGAATTTGATAAGGACTTTATTTCAAAAGGAGGGCTAATTGAAGGCACAGGTTTTGATTGTAATGGGAAGTGAATCAGATTTACCTGTAATGGAATCTGCTGAAGAAGTTTTAAAAAAGTTCAGCGTTCCTTATGAAATAACTATTGCTTCTGCCCACAGAACACCTTCACGCGCTATTAAACTTGCTGAAAGCGCAGAGCAGAAAGGCATAAGTGTTATTATTGCAGGAGCAGGCATGGCTGCCCATCTTGCTGGAGTGCTTGCTGCGCATACTGTTTTGCCGGTAATAGGCGTACCAGTTGAATCTTCACAATTAAAAGGACTTGATTCTTTGCTTTCAACTGTTCAGATGCCTCCGGGAGTGCCTGTTGCCACAATGGCGATAGGAAAAGCTGGTGCAAAAAATGCGGCAATTCTTGCAGTGCAAATTTTAGCTGTTAAAAATAAAGAACTATTAAAAAAACTTAAAGAATACAAAAAACAAATGGCTGATGAAGTAGAAGAAAAGGCAAAAAGCCTCAAAAAGAAGAAGAAATGAAAGTTCAGCTCGACTGTTTCCCCTGCTTTCTTAAACAGGCTTTAATTGCGCTCAGGCTCGGAACTAATAACGAGGTTCTTCAGGAAACAATTTTAAAGGAGATAACGGATTATATTAAAACTGCCGATACTTCCATGCCTCCGGCTTACACCACTACTTTTATTCATAGGAAGATACGTCAAATGCTTGGAGGAGATCCCTTCGCTGAAATAAAAGCAAAATACAATAAACTTGCACTTGAACTTTATGATAAACTCACGAATATCACATCAAACAGCGGTAATCCGCTCTTAACCGCCTCAAAACTTGCAATAGCAGGCAATGTTATAGACTTTGGAATTTTCACTTCAATAGATATAGAAAGCACTATAAATCGCGCTTTAAATAATGAGCTTGAAGTAGATGACAGCGAAGAATTTATTAAATCAGTTTCAGAGATAAATGAAATCCTATATCTGCTTGACAATGCAGGTGAAATAGTTTTTGACAGAATTTTAATAGAAACACTGATTAAAGCTAATAAAAGAGTGAAAGCTGTTGTTAAGGGATCTGCTGTAATTAATGATGCAACAATGTTTGATGCTGAAGAGGCAGGGTTGACCGGGGTCTGTGAAGTGATTGATAACGGTTCCGATGCAGTTGGCACAATACTTCAATGGACATCAAAAAAATTCCAGGATGAATTCAATGAGGCACAAATGATTATAAGCAAGGGACAGGGTAATTTTGAGACATTATTACACAGCAGGAAGAATATTTATTTTCTTTTCCAGTCCAAATGCCGGGTGGTTTCAAAGGAACTCGGGCTTGATAATGGCGCGATGCTACTCATGAAAGGATGAGATTATTTGATTCTCGATTTAATATCCTGTATAGCCTCTGAAGCAATAATTCTTACATTTTCATTTTCATCGTTAATAAGTTCTTCAAGACGAGGTATTACTTTTTCATCTCCAATAGTGCCTAACAAATAAGCTGCATCTCCCCTTAAAACAGGATCAGGGTTTTTTAAAAGTTCAATTACCTGCGGTATTGCTTTTTTTGAGTTTTCAGGGTCTTCGGAATTAAGCGTTTCAAGAAGAGCTGTAGTGCCAATTCTTACGCGCATGCGTTCATCAGTAAGTAGATATCCTATATAATCATAAAGGCTGGAATCATATTTAAACATGTCAATAATATTGTCAAGCATTCCAGCCTCCATATAATCTGCAATCATTTTTTTCAAGTCCTGCTGTTGAGTTTTCTGATTTTCCATTGCGTTATATAATAGCATACTACAACATCTGAAATATTTATATTTTCTTTTTTGAACCAAAAACACAGATAAAAAATAAAGTTATTTAAGCCGTGTTATAGCATATCGCTTATCACTAAAAACCACAGGGAGCATTTAGTTATCGCCACTTTGATTATGTAAATAGTTGTTTACTATAAGCTCTTCGCTCTTTGCTCTTTGCTATTTGCTGTTGTACGCCCTGCTCCGTGCAGTTTTAATTAAACTCAATAAACTCAATAAACGCTATAACGCAATAACGCAATAAACGCTATAACGCAAAAAACAGTTTGATAAATTCCAGTCGCCAGAGCGACTAACTTCCAGTGCCGTTTTTCGGCACTCAATTCCAGACCCGCAAAGCGGGTCTCACTTCCAATGCGAAGCATTAA
>JACAFE010000013.1 GCA_013388435.1 Nitrospirota bacterium
ACAAAACTTATAGAAGCAGCAAAAGGTCTTACACAGTCAGCGCGTTCTGCAGATGCAACAGGCAGAGCTACTCTTGCAGCACAATTTGATGCATTGCTCGACCAGATAGATGAACTTGCAAGTGATTCAGGGTATAAAGGTATTAATCTTCTCGGAGGTGATGATTTAACTGTTGATTTTAATGAAGATGGTAGCAGCTCACTTACTGTTAGTGGGTTTGACGCAACTGTTGGAGGAGATCTCAATATTGCTACGGCAGCAAATAATTGGGTAGCTGACACAGATATAGATACTGCTGTTAGTGATCTTGATGCAGCTCTTGGAACATTAAGATCAAAGGCTTCTACTCTTGCTGCGAATTTAAGCGTTATAACTATCCGTCAGGATTTTACAAGTGGCATGATTAACACATTACAGACTGGTGCAGATAAGCTCACGCTCGCTGATATGAACGAAGAAGGAGCTAATATGCTGATGTTGCAAACAAGACAGGCTCTTGGAACTACTGCATTGTCATTAGCATCACAAGCAGCACAGTCTGTATTGAGGTTATTTTAATATTAACAGATTAGGGGGGGGTAACTCCTCCCCTTAATCTTCAGGGGCCGGGTGATAAAATGTTAATAGGGAAAATAGGATTAAATATTTTCAACATTTATCCTGATAATTTAAAAAAGGATAGCGAACGCAGTTTGCACAAAAACAGCGAGAGCAAAGATCAATCTAAAGAAAACACTACAACTACAAAAAATACTGTCAAACATTCTGATACGGATTTCAATCTTGATAAATTACATACTGAATCACAAAAAATAAAACAGGTGATAGAAGATTATATTTCAAATGTTAAAAATCAGGGTGTATCTATTAACAAATTCTATCCACCATATCCGCCAGGTAGTGAAGACAGGATAAAGTTACTTAAATCCTTTCCTTTATTCAGAGAACAAATAGCCCGGTTCTCACTTGAAAAGACTGAAAAAACACGAATAACTGTACCTGAAAATTCGCGTATTCAAGAACTTGAAGCAGAGATAAAAAGCATGGAAATAAAGAAATCTTTTGCAGATTCAGGCTCATATAGTATAACTTTAAATCAATCTGCGTTGTTAAATATGGGATAAACAGATGGCTCTGAAAATTTCATTAAAACCACAGGAAAGGATAATAATAGGCGGCGCTGTCGTAAAGAACGGCAGCGCACGTTCTATTCTTGTTATAGAAAATGACGTACCCATATTGAGAGAAAAGGATATAATGAGTGAAAAAGATGCCAGCACCCCATGCCGCCGTATATATTTTGTAGTGCAGCTCATGTATATAGATGAAAAAAATTTAAGAGAATATCACAATCTTTACTGGAAGCTTATTCGCGATTTACTAAAAGCTGCACCAAGCCTGCTTGGCATTGTTGATCAAATAAGTGAATATATTCTTGCCAATAAATATTACAGGGCATTAAAACTTGCCCGTAAATTAATTAACTATGAAGAGGAGGTTGTAAACAATGTTCGCAACACAACAAATAGAAGCTTATAGAAGGACACAGAAGGTCAGCATGTCAGGCCGTGAAATCGAGGCATCAGTGCTCACACAGGCAGCTCTAAAACTTCTTGCATGTCAGGATAGATGGGGAACTGAAGGACATGAAAACAGACTAAATGAAGCATTAAGATTTAATCAATTAATATGGAGTATATTTCAAACTGAACTGGCAAAGCCGGAAAATCCCTTGCCAAAAAATATAAAAGAAGATCTTCTTAGCCTTAGCGCATTTATTGACAAAAGAATTTTTGAAATAATGGCTTTTCCTGAATCTGACAAATTAACAATTCTTATTAATATCAATTTAAATATTGCAGCAGGATTAAGAGGTGCGGATAAAGATTAATAATGCAAATTGTAACAAATCCTGAATTTCAATTGTTTTTATTTTCTTATGATTTTCATTACTGGTTCATTTCCTTAGTTAAATTTTTAATATCATGTTTTCTTCACAGAATTTTTGAAGTTGTTCATCTAACAAATTCATTTCTACAGCTTTCCTAATAAGTAGAACCGAATATTCATATTTTCCTGTACTGGCAAGTATCTTTGCATGATCGTAAATAAATTTTGAACAATTAAAACCTTTTTTCTTTATCTTCACAAGATATTCATATGCTTTTTGTTCCTCTCCTTTAATAATATATGCAATCCCGAGTAGCCCTATTCCCTGAGGAAAATCGGGTTTCTTTTGAAGCAGGGTTTTAATAGGAGCAATTGCTTTTTCAGCTTCTCCTATCCATACTTCCGAAAGACAATAATTCATAATTGCATCCTGTGAATCCGGAGAAATAAAATATGCCTTTTTTGAAACATCATATGCCTCTTTATACATACCTAAATGAAAATAAGCATGTCCCATATTTACATAAGCTTTAAGCAGAATATCATCCGACAAAGATGAATTAGCTTGAAGAAGTTTCTTCCATAATTCTATAGCTTCTTGATGCCTATCAAGTTCTCCTGCTTGTATGGCAAGCTCATAAATGGATTTGAGATCTGTTATGGCACCCTCCTGCTTTTGAACACCGAGTTTGTAGTAATCTTCACCTTTTTCCATTACATGAGTATCATTAAGTTTGCCATAATGATGAATTGGCACATCACAATTCTTTGTTTGAATACCAATTCCCCTGAGTGAAGGCTCGACTAATTCATGAACTTTATTGTAGAATTTTATGCCTTTTTTATTTGGGAACAATCTCACTTTTGTGCTCGGAAACCAACCCTTCCCTTTTTCTTCCCTGCTATAAATGCTTCCGTTTGAAGTCCACCCTGATAAATTAAAAGCATTCACATAATTCCGTGTTGTGATAGAATATGCAACGTTTTGTTTCTTATTGATTAATTCTTTTAATCTGTCATGGTCTATGGGTGAAATTACTTCATCCGCGTCAAGAATGAGTATCCAGTCACAATTTGCTTTTGATAGAGAATAATTTCTTGCTTCTGAAAAGTCACCTGTCCATTTAAAATCATAAATCTTAGCTCCATATATTTTTGCAATATCCTTTGTCCTATCAGTTGAACCCGTATCAACAATAATAATTTCATCAACAACATTTTTTATACTATTCAAGCAATCAATGAGAGTATTTTCCTCATTTTTAACAATCATACACAATGAAAGAGTTTTTTTCGTCTTTTTTTCTTTTTCATCAATTTCTAATATTTTGTGCTGATTTTCTGCTTCTATTCTTTTTCTTATTTCGAGCGCTGCATCAATAATGCCATCATCTTTTCCAAAAGTTATAATTGCTTCTTGAATATAATTAAGCGCTTCGGCATTTTTGCCCTGTTTTATAAGCACATCAATAAGTAAAAACGCAATTTGTCTTTTGTTTGAATACAGAGCTTTTGCTTCTTTTAATATTTTTTCACAACGCTGGTATTCACCAGTCGCAGAAACAATTGAATAATAAATCGTTGTAATATCATTGCAGTCAGGTGAAAGTATAAAGCCCCGTTCAGTTAGATTTAACGCCTCATTTGTTTGTCCAGCTGTCCATTTAATTACACCAAGGTTTGTAAATGGTTCACCATATGAAGCATCAATTTCAGATGAGAGTTTGAATAAATCTTCTGCTTCCTTTATGTTACCTTTTTTATAAGCTATTTGACCTTTTAAATTCAAAGCATAAGCATTAGATTTATCCTTAAATAATATTTTCTCTATATGCTCCTCTGCTTCTTTTATAAGATTAAGTCCTTCAAAACATTGGGCTTTAAGAAAAATAGTTCTGAAATCTTCATCATGTAAAGGAGCTTGCTTTAATATATTTAAAGCATCCTCAAATTTATGTTCACCAATAAGCATTTCTGCAAAAGCATAATAGCTTCTTGTATCCTCAGGATTAATCTGTATTGCTTTTATATATTCAGATATTGATTCTTCAAATTTACCTTTTTGCCGCAATATATCTGCCTTTTCCAGAAGTTTGATAAGATACAAATTTCTTCCATGTTCGCCATTATTTTCAATAGTCCATTTATTATTGAATATTTTTTGATTTCTCTCCATCGCTTTTCTATAATCTATTCCATTACCTTTAAAACTTCTGCTACCATAATGATATATAAAAACATCTCCAGCAATATAATTTTTATAACCAGCCAAAATTGCGCGTAAACAAATATCATCATCTTCATAATTCCCTGAACCAAAAGATTCATCAAGCATTCCGATTTTACGAATAAGATCATATCTGAATAACATGCAAAAACCAGCAATTCTTCTAATAAAAATCCTCCTGTTTCTGTTCCTTTCTCTAAATACTTTTGAATATTCTGGTAGATTATCAACAGAAATATCTTTATAATCAACAACTCTCTGACTACCACTAATATTATTTGTCATAGGGCCTACAATGCCAGAAAAACTATCTTTTTGAAGACATTCAAGCATGCCTGATAGCCAGCCTTCCGTAACTATAATATCATTGTTTAATAATAAAACATATTCTCCTGATGCTAAATTAATGCCTTGATTACATCCTTTTGCAAACCCAAGATTAGTTTTGTTTTCAAAAATTTTAATATTTTGGTTTTTAATCGCAAGTTCTCTTAACCATTTAACAGTCCCATCTGTAGAGCCATTGTCAATAAAAACTATTTCATATGGTTCAGAAGTATATTTAGTAATGCTATCAAAGCACTGTTTTGTATATTTAATTTCATTGAATGTTAGGATAATAATTGAAGTTAATCCTTTAATTATCTGTTTTTCATCGGGCAAAAGTTTAATAATTGATTTTTCCTTAATTAAATCTTCTAATATTTCTTCAATAATTTTACTGATTTTCTCTACTGAATAATTATTTTTTATAAATTTTCTGCCAGATTCTGAGATTTTAAGCCATAAATCATTGTTTGTATAAAGTAAAAATATTTTTTCAGCAAACTCTTCTGGAGAATCAGCAATCATAACTGTTTCAAAATCTCTCAGTCCCATGCCTTCAGCACCAATAGAAGTTGTAACAACAGGCAATCCGTAAGCCAT
The DNA here is from genome assembly GCA_013388435.1 of Nitrospirota bacterium. Taxonomy (GTDB): domain Bacteria; phylum Nitrospirota; class Thermodesulfovibrionia; order Thermodesulfovibrionales; family SM23-35; genus DYFC01. The sequence goes on from JACAFE010000013.1 coordinate 5,045, forward strand.
TGCTTCTCCTATTTTGCCCTTCATTCCTGCACCATATCTTAATGGTGCAACAGATACTCTTGCAGCATTAAGATAAGGTTCCGTAGAAGGAACATATCCAGTTACATTAATGTTTTCGTTATGAAGTTTGAGTATATCTTCCGGAGGATTGTTACCAACTATAGTAATAGTTATATCTGGAAGCTTTTTCTTTAAGATTGGGAAAATACTATCAACAAAATAAAACACCGCATCAGCATTGGGTGGATGATTGAAATTTCCGATAAAAAGCAGTCCGTTGCGTTTATCTAAATCAACATAATTTTCAGATATATTATGTATATTTGGAATAACAAAATTCTTTATACCGGACAGATATTTGCTGATATGATCCCAGTCTTTTTCTGTCACAGTAATGAGAGCATCTGCTTTACGATAAATTGATATTTCATCCTCTTTAGTTTTATATGCTTTTTTCAATAGTTTTTTATCATTATTGGTTTCAGCCATGCGAATTTCTCTTACAAAATGTATATCAACAGTATCTATTATTATTTTTGTTAAAGGGGAGAATCGTCTGATGATATCAAGATAGTAAATAGCTATTTCGTAAAAAGATAAAATTGCTATATCATAATGTCTTACAGTTAAAATTTCTCCAATATTAATTTCTTTTGCAGAAGAATGAATGCCAAGTTTTTTTAATCTTTCAGGATCAGTTGAATAAACTTCCACACCCATAACGTTAAGAATTCTTTCATATTTTTGCTGTCCTCTGCCATTCCTTGCAATATATGTAATATGGTAATTTTGTTCTTTCAATATTTTAATTATCGTAAAAAGCCTTAAAGAACCTGAAGCTCTATCAAATTGTGGAAGAAACGGATCAATTATAAGTATATTCCCCCTTGTATTTCTTTCACTCGCTGAAATTACATTACTTTTATCAGGTAAATATTGTTTTTTTAAATCCTCTTTCCATTTATTTACGAATTTTTCTTTATTGATTAATTGAAACTTCTTCATACCTGATTTTAGATCTGTTCCGCTTGAGATTCCTTCATGATGAATGACTATAGAAAAAGGACAATACATAACTTTGTATCCAAGAGATCTTGCTCCAAAACACAAATCTGTATCTTCATAATATCCTGGAGAATATTGCTCATCAAAATAATTAAGTTGTTTTAGCAAGGAATTTCTTATCATTAAAGATGCACCTGAAACATAATCTACTTCTCTTACATAGTTATATTTAGGGTTAAAAGGATTATCAAATCTTCCATAATTCCAGCCGCTTCCATCACTAAAGATTATTCCACCAGCTTCTTGAAGACGTCCATCGGGGTAAATAAGTTTAGAACCTGTGATGCCAATTTTATCATCAGATTCCATTAGTTCAATCATGCTCTCAAGCCAAAATTTTTGTGGTTCGGTATCATTATTGAGAAAAAGCACAAATTCTCCTGCAGCAATTTTTGCACCCTGATTAGATGCGAGTGTAAAACCCATATTTTTTGTATTTGTAATTACTTTAACCTGCTCGCCCAGCGATTTAAGAAAATTGCCTGTTTCATCTGTTGAGGCATTATTAATAACTATAATTTCATATTTTCCTTCTGGAGTATTTTTTCTAATGGCTTGAAGACATTTTTTAGTATATTCAATCTTGTTAAAGACAGGTATAATTATAGAAGTCATACCTTTTACAATACGGGATTTATCTTCACAATACGCTTTTTTAAACAAACAGTGTTGCTTATTTGTAAAGTTAGTATTAACAGAAATACTTTGATCAGTAAGATTTTCTTTTGAATCATTAAGTAAAAGCATTTTTTCATGTAAGTCTTTTATTTTAGAAAAATTGAAAACAGGGCCTGATGCCCTGCACATCTCATTATATAGTTCTAAAATTTCTTTTGACGCTCCAGCTTCGCTCAATTCTATTTCAGAATGAAAGTGATGACGCAAATTGCCGCTGATGCTTGAACAGGCCTGAACGATTTTGTCATTATCAATATTTAATTCTGAAAAATTCAATAAACGTTTTATTTCATAAACTGGATTTATAAAAAAAGAATCATAGTGAGTTATTATCATTCTATCTTTTTCAATAGTTTCAAGTATTTTTTTGTTATATACATACCATAAATTGAAACTAAAGGGATAAGAATTGTTACCCCTTTTTTGCAACGACATTGCAACTTCAAGAGGATTTCTGAGACAGACGATCACTTTTAAATCAGGGATTAATTCCTTCCAGAAACTGAGATTCAGACTGTTTCGAGGGTCTTTCCATCCCCATGGATCATTAGCTTCCATAGATTCGATAAGAGTTTTTGCTTTGTTTTGAATCTCTACACTTACATTCTGTAAATTTGGGACGTAATTTGCTGGTGGGAAATCCCATCCATAACCATTTGATGATAAAATTTTATCGTTTATTTCTACAAAAAGATTATTCTCCCAGAAACCCTCAGGATTATCTCTTTGGGGTTTCATAATATCCTCTTTTTCGCCCAAGTATAATCCGCAGATATTTAAAAGCCGTGCAACCATGGACGTCCCTGATCTATGCATCCCGGCAATACATATAGACATACAAATACCCTCTTAAATATAGTTTTGTATATTCATTAGCAAATGTCCTGCCAAAAAGATTTTTATTTCAGAAAATCAAGAAGGGATTGAGAAATTATTTTGGAGGCAGATGCCCTGAGAGCTTCAAGCGCGGTTTGAGTTTTAAGTAACTCTGTTGCAGTTTCAGTCATGTCAGCATCTTCTATTTTTGTAAGTGTATTTTGCATAACGAGCGTACTACTGCTAAGTCTCTTACTTTGATCATTGAGAATTATCTGTCTTGCACCTATCTCAGATTGAATGCCTATAGTTTGAACACGTGCATCATCTATGGGTTTTGCAAGCGCTGCTATACGATGCAAAGCCATTTTTTCTGCTACTTCTGGATCTGAATTAAGACTGCTACCATTTATATCACTATATTTCCATGCGTAACTCATTATATTGGCTATATCCATAATACTTGAAAACGTAAATGTATCATAATCAGGATCGCCAGAGTTGCCTATTTCAACTGTTATTGTATTGACACCTGTCAAAGGATCTTTCGCTTGGGTAAAACTAATTGGCGTACCATCCGACAGGGTTGCAGGCAAAGGTTCTGTCAAAGATATGCTGAATGCTCTACTACCTTGAATATTCATTACAACAGAAGCCTCTTTATCTATTAGAATGTTTATTTCACCATTATCTCCCTGATAATCATATTTCCCGGTTACAGAATTATATACAAAAGTTTGTTTATCAGTCTTATTTCCTGAAAAAATAAATTTACCATCCAGTTTGCTATTCGAAAGACTTAAAAAATAATCTCTCCAGTCTGCAGCCTGTTTTGAATAAAACATTCTTTTATCTTCTGATTGAGCATTATTACCCATAGCAGCAAGTTCATGAAGATTAATCAAACTATTGGAAACCGAGTCCAAAATTTTTGTGGTGTAATCAAGCTGGATATTTGTCTTATCTATATTTCTTTTATATTGATCATTAATGCTTATATCTAATCTATAACCCAAAGCATTTACAGAACCTGATACATCCTCGGATATCCTGTTAATCTTCTTTCCGGTTGCAAGTCTTTCATTCAGATGAGCATATTCTTCTGTATTCTTCTGTAAAGAAGATGCAATATGGCTAAATATCATGGATGTTGTTATTCTCATAAGTTTATTACTGTCTGTAGCAATTCATCTGTTACTTTAATGATTCTTGCTCCAGCTTCGAATGCACGTTGATACTTAATTAAATTTGCCGCCTCTTCTTCAAGAGAAACACCTGATATAGATTCCCTTCTCATACTTATTTCTTCAAGTAATTTTGCATCGAATGTCAGACTGTCAGAAGCAGAACTTGTTAATTTAGCAACATCAGACACAATTCCTTTATAAAACTCTGTAAAAGTCTTGCCGCCGAGTTCGGATAAATTCTCCTCAGCAAGTTTAATTATATTCAAAGCATTTGTGTTGTCTCCGGGTAAACCTGCAAATGAACCGGAAGCAGCTATTTTTCTATAATCGCTTATTGATGTCCCAAAATTCTGTATCACATTTGTCAAAGGACTAACACTAAATTTGTCATTCGAATTTACAGCACCCGTAATTGTTACTGAAATTCCTTCGAAATTTATTGGATTACCTGAAATATAAGCACCTGTTGCAACTTCAGCATTAGTATCTTTATTTAAGACATGATAATTTCCCGAACCATCAAATGTTATCTCATATTCATCAAGGGTTAGCTGTGAAAGGTTAGTTATAGAGCCTGTTATACCTGCGCCTGAAGAAAAATTACCAAAAGATAAATCAAGGGGATTAAAGAAATCATTTCCGGTAGAACCATCGAGTCCATATCCGCTTTGATGAATCAAGTTAATTTCTTTAATAAGAGATGCGATAAGTCTTCTAAGACCTTTTAATTGATTATTCTGAATAGTATCTCTTGCAGAAATAATGCCACCAATCTGCCCTTTATTTATCTGAAAAGTTATATTTGAATTTTCGAGATAAATTTCCCTATCTCCTTCCTCATCTACTTTTACACTAAGAACATTATATTCACTTTTATACACAAGACTTTTCATTCCGACTGAAATATTAATAGAGCCATCAGGTTCTTCATAAGAAGAAGACTCTACCAGCTGTCCGAGTTCATTTAAGAGATTTTGTCTTTGGTCTCGAAGATCATTTGCCTGCCCTGTATTTAATGAACCTTCTGATGACATAATCCTTTCATTAAGTTCCGCGATTTGAGATGCTATATTATTAATATGGTCAACTATATTAGATATTTGCTGATTTAAATTATTTAAATTTTCTATAATACCTCGCTCCATTCTCTTAGCTGCAATTACAAAACTTTCTGTCTTCTGAAGCAATACAGTCCTCTGAGTTTGTCCTTCGGGATTTGTACTTAAATCCTGCCAGGAATTAAAAAAATCCGATAGTGGAACAGATAATCCCATATTTTTTGCTTCATTGAAAATCTGCTCTATTTGACTGAATGCATTTTCCAGAGCTGTTGATCTTCCATAGTTTTGATACTGTCCCAGTAATTGTGACTGAATGAAATTATCATAATGCCTTCTTATTTGTCCAACATTGACACCACTTCCTACAAAACCACCCCTTATAGCAATAGGTGTTGAAACTTCGAGTATGGCTTCCTGCCTGCTAAAACCCGGGGTATTTACATTTGCAATATTATGGCTTGTTACATTAAGAGCTGTTTGACTGGTAAAAATTGTTGATTTGCCAATATTAAAAAGACTTAACAAATACACTTAAATCTCCTTTGAAAATATCGCTCCCTTATAAAGCTGGTCTATATCTATTCCAACAGATTCAAGAAAAGCCATTGAATGTCTGACAAAATTCAACGAGCGGCCAATAAGAATCATATTGAAAGAATTTAATTCTTCAATGCTTTGCATAAGTGATATTAACTGCATTCTTAATATACTCAGGTTATTGTCTCCTGTTAATTCTATAAGTTTTTGTAGTGTAAATTCACATCTTAGATTGTTTTCAGACAAATATTTATTTATTAAACGTATTCTTTCTTCTTCTATGAGTCTCAAACGTATTATGGCAACATCTTTCTCTTTTGATACTGCCTCAACTCCCTGAGCATCAAAATTTAGAAGATATAATCTTTCCTTTTGTAATAATTCAAGTAAAAATCTATATCCATTTATTTGCTCTATAAGTATGCTTTTTATATTTTCAAGTGTAGTCATTTCTATAAAATGCATTCCTCATTGAAACAGGAAATTTATTACTTCAGATTTATATTTCTTCAAGAAACTTCTGGGCTATTTTCATAGGATCAATTTTATAATTTCCAGTTTCTATAGCCTTTTTAATAGCATTCACCCTTTCTGTTCTTATATCTGGCAACTGGTTTATTTGCGCCATTATTTCCGCTATCTCTTTACCTTTTCCGGAAATATCAACTCTGTCATTTGTAGATTTTGGTTTTTCAGGCTGAGCAACTTTTTCTTTTGCATCTATTTTTCCTGTTTTTTGAGCATTAATGCTTATTTCCTGCCCCTCTGCAGGCTTATTACCCTGAATCTTCATCTTACCCTCCTCTAAAAATAAGAAACGTTTCTTTTTTTATCGGAATTATATAATATTTCTTTAATTTCATTTATTGCTACATACCTTTAACATAAAATATATTTTTAATCACTTTCACCTTTATCTTTCTTTACAGGCAATAAAAAAGCCTCCCCTTTACCCCTCATTAATGAAGAATTTAATTCTTCTTCTTGAAGGGGTAAGGGGGAAGGAGGTGAGAGAGATGATATTCTTTTTTTATAAGAATTAATTTCATTTACTGATGTCATTTTATCATTATTATTCAATTTATTATCGTTATTATTATCATGTTTTTCTTTAAGTTTTAATAAACCTTCTATAAGCATTTTCTGGAGACCTGTTCCACGCTCTGATAAAACTCTTGCAAGTTCCATATCAAACATACTCATATACATATCATTGCCAAAATAATTTTCAGTAGATCGATCGGTAGTTTTCCGCATCTCTTTAATAAGTTCCTGAAGGAAAATCGATTCCATTTCTTTAGCAACAATTTTTAAAGCTTCAGGGTCATTTCTGCTCCTGAGTTGTTCAATGTGACTATAAAAATTATTAGATAAATCTTTAATAATACTATCCATAACTTAAATTATCTCCAGTTCAGCTCTTAAAGCTCCCGAAGCTTTTAAAGCCTGAAGTATTGAGATCATATCTCTTGGTGTTACTCCGAGTGCGTTGAGTGCTCTTACTATTTCACCAAGTGTCACTCCAGAAACTTGTAATAAAGATGCTTTTTGCTCTTTTGCGCTCACTTCAGTCTTAGGTACAACTACTGTTTCAGCTTTTTCAGGAGCAAATGACGATGGTTGAGAAACATTAAACTCTGTTTTTATTTCAATAGTAAGATTCCCGTGGGCTATTGCTACAGGAGCAATTTTAACTTTTTCTCCAATAACTACGGTTCCTGTTCTTTCATTTATTACTACAATAGCTGGAGTATCAACATTTACATCCAGGGATTCAATTTTTGTTATTAAGCCAATAATATTTTTTCTATATTCATCGGGTATTCTAATTTTCACTGTTGTTGGGTCAACTGTTACAGCATAAAAACCTTTTAATTCTTCATTTATAACTTTCGCCATATCAGATGCTGTAGTAAAGTCCGGTCTTTTCAAGAAAATTCTTAGATCTCCTCCGTTTCCGAGAATGAACGGAAGATCCTTTTCAATTATTACTCCTCCAGGAACTTTACCAGATGCTGGATGATTTTTCTGAACTGTATTACCTGCTCCTCCACCTACAAATCCACCTATAGATACAGGACCCTGGGCAAGAGCATATATCCTGCCATCGGGTCCCTTGAGAGGGGTAAGGAGGAGGGTTCCACCCTGGAGACTTTTTGCATCACCAATTGTTGAGACAAATGCATCAACCTTTGTACCTGCTTTTGGAAAAGGCGGAAGATTTGCTGTAACCATGACAGAAGCAGTATTTTTTGCTTTTATATCATCAATCTTTACAGTTAATCCCATTTTTTGCAACATATTTGCTATTCCCTGCATCGTTGCATTCCCTTTGTCACCTGACCCATCAAGACCAACAACAAGTCCGTAACCTATCAATTGATTTTCCCTAACGCCTTCAAAATCAGCTATATCTTTAATGCGCTCTGCATTTACTGTCAAAGCGGAATATAGGATTATGAAAAATATAAAAAATAATTTTACTATTACTGAACTTTTAATCTTAAATATTGAATTATGATTTTTTAAAATGGCCATACATTATCCAGAATTCTTACAAGCCACCCCGGCTTTTGTTTTTCCTGAACAACTCCATCACCAACAAAATAAACCCTTGCATCAGCTACTCTGTTGCTTAAGACAGAATTATCAACAAGAATGTCATCCGGTCTTATTACCCCGGTTAGAATAAGTATCTGTTTTTCGTTGTTTATTGTTATTTCTTTCCTTGCCTCAAGCACAAGATTATTATTAGGCATTACTTCTACAACTTTTGCAGTTATCGTTCCAACAAGTCTTCCTTCCCTTGTTGTTTCTCCACTGCCCTGAAAATCATTTTCAGCAGAACCTTTTACTGATGGAGAAAAGGTATTTCCTTTTCCATAAAGATTGTTAAACCCGAGATTAGTAGGCACTCCAAAAAATTTCTCTACACTCACATCGAGTGAAGATTTTTTATTTGTGTTTGTATCAGCCTTTCCTGAACCTGTAATATTTTCTATAAGTCTGATTGTCACAAGGTCATTCAGCCTCCTCGCCTTAGGGTCTTCATAAAGGCTTGCAGAATCTCGCCATAAAGAATTTATAGCCGAATGTTCTGCTATTCTATTTTCATAAACATATTTAGGAGGCTCAGGTGGAAGTTCAACTTTCGTTGTAGCACATGCAGATAATAAAAATATAAAAGCAATCAAATATCTTATGCTCTGCATTTAAAGTTCCACCTTTACTGTGTTTTCATCGACAAGTAATCCTGAAATAACTTTTTTAGAAGCAACATTTAAAGCTTTGACATAATCTCCAATAGAACCGCTTTCTTTAATTTCTCCTGTTGTTGAGATCCTGAAATTCTCACCCTCAACCAGAAGAACAACTTTTTTCCCTTTTTTGACAGTACAGGAATTTGTCAGCATTCCTGCAGTAATCGGAGTGTTTGCAAAAATTGAACGATTTATAGATTTTCCTATTATACTTTTTACATCTTTTAAAGCTCCGGCAGGGATTCGTTGAACATCCATGAGCAACGTATATAGATCATCTTTTTGAAGAATGTATCCTTTTTTGAAAGCTCTTTTTACTGAAATGACATTATCAAATGCTTTTACATTTGCAGTAACAGACAATATTTCTGAAGAATCGAATTCAAGTAAAAATACTGTTCGTCCCGGCAATCCTTTTTGAACTATTATTTTTTTTGGTTTAATATCAGGAATATCACCTTTTACTATAATATCGCTGATTATAATTTCTGGCCATGGATATACATTTTTAACATATTCCTTGAGGGTCTCTTCTAAATTCCATGAGCCAGCTATTGTAACTGAAGGAAAAAGGTTAATACATGAAAGCAAAAGCAACAATAAAGGCGTCAGGGATTGTCTGCTTGATAAGCATGGACTTTCCAATTTTTTTGATTGTGATTTAAATTTCAATTTTATTCCTTTTTATCTCTTGATGTTGTTAGCTGTCTGTAGCATTTCATCTGATGCCTGAACAGCCTTTGAATTTATTTCATACGCTCTCTGACTAACGATCATATTTACCATTTCTTCAATAATATTTACATTACTCATCTCAATAAAACCCTGTGCTATAGTACCGAGGCCTTCTGTTGAAGGATTCCCTGTTGTTGCATCTCCAGAAGAACCTGTTGTGGTGAATAAGTTTTTACCCATTGCTTTAAGACCACCAGGGTTTATAAACCTTGCAAGCTCTATCTGTCCTATTTCCGTGGGAGTGGTACTGCCTGATTGTAATGCCTGAATTTTTCCGTCAGAACCTACTGTTAGACTTACTGTATTTGCAGGCACAGTTATAGCTGGCTCAAGTGGATAGCCATCTGAATTGACTATTCTACCTTCGCTATCGAGTTTAAATGCGCCAGCGCGCGTATAAGCTATTGTTCCATCAGGCATTGTTATCTGAAAAAAACCATCTCCTTCTATTACAAGGTCGAGGGGATTGCCAGTATGAACAAAATCTCCCTGAAGAAATAATTTTTGAACTGCAACAGGTTTAACACCAAGCCCAACCTGAATGCCTGATGGTATCTGTGAACCTTCAGCAGAAATGGCACCGGGCGTTCTTAAATCTTGATATATTAATTCTTGGAAATCCGCTCTGCTTTTCTTAAAGCCAACTGTATTAACATTCGCAAGATTATTGGCTATCACATCTATATTCAGTTTTTGAGCTTCCATACCTGTTGCAGCAATAAATAAAGATCTCAGCATTTTTTAAAACCTCCCTAACTCATTGTTTATTTTTTCCGAGGCTTCATCAAAAGCTCTTATAGTTTTTTGAAATGTCTCAAATTCTCTCATTGTCTCGATAATTGATACCATTTCTCTGATAATATCTACGTTAGACGCTTCAAGATGTGCCTGTCTTACAAAAGCATTTGCCTTAAAACCTTTTTCAGCAGTTTTAAAAAGGCTGTCTCCTGCTCTTACAAGACTTTCAGTCGAATTAAAATCAGTAATCCTAATAGTGTCAATTAACAGACCATTAACAAAAACATCTCCATTGTTATTAATTTGTACTGTTCCTTCAGGAATATGTATTGGGCCTGCATTACCAAGAACTTTAAATCCATTAAAGGCTGTCAAATATCCGTCAGAAGATTTCTTAAGATCTCCTCTACGGGTGTAAAATCCTCCTTCAAGACTAATAAATCCCTTACCATCTATGGCTATATCGAGTGTATTCCCTGTTTTTATCATTGATCCTTCAGTAAAATCGGTTTTTACTATTGAGAGTTCGCTCATTGATCTTCCGTCAGTAGATTCCTGTGTTATAGGAAATAGATAATCTTTAAATGATATTTTATCTTTCTTATAAGCTGTTGATGCTGCATTTGCAAGGTTCTGAGATATAATCTCCATCTGCATATTTTTTAAAACTGCGCCTGAAAGTGCTATATAAATTCCTTTGTTCATGCCTTATTTTAAGCAAACATAATGCCATCTTATTTTTTTATTATCCACCCCCAAAGATGCAATTGAAATAATGAAGACATTGCGAAAAAAATATTTTTAGATAATCTAAGTATGAATATTGGCACTATTTTCAGAACTAATTCAGGGGTTTTATTTGAAGGCTTAAGATAAAAAAAGGGCTCAGGTACTTTCCTGAACCCTGATTATAGAGGGGTAATAGGAGGGATTTTTCATCCTGAATTTCAGGTAAATATTACCTGAGTGGAAAAATTTTCCTGTCTTGTTTTTTCTGAAGAAGTCTTTACACCTGTGTTAATGCCCTTCAGATTAAGGATCAAATCAACCTCTCCTACAGGCACATCAAGTGCTTCGGCTATTTCACGGCTACTCATACCTTTTCTTCCCATTAAAGTTATTTCTCCGTGACGGTCGAGTTTAGATAATGATGATTGTGCTGCTTCAGCTTTCTGTATTAGTTTTTCGAGAGTTCTTATTTTTTCATCCACTGAATTTTCTATAGCTTCAAGGATTTCTATCTTTCTATTGATTCTTTTAAAAATAATATCCGCAATATCTTTTATCTCTGTGAGCTCAAGAGATAATAATTCTTTTTCTTTTAACCTTGAGTTTCGCAATGACTTATACTTTAATGTCAATTTTTCTGTCTCCTCTATCCTGATTCTTTTTTTCTTTTTTATGCTTTTTTTTATCAGGCAAATTTGTATTTTCTTCTCTTTTTATCACCGTAGTTTCATAAATTTTATTTGCAGGATTTATGTCCATATCATTAAAGTAAGTTTTTTGACTTCATTTGCCTGATTATTCTTAAATTTTTAAGTCAATACTTTGACTATTTAAATTGTTTTAAAATGATTTATCATATATAAATGCAAAGTTTATGCCTATAAAATTGCATATTTATCAATCCAAAAAGTATTTTCAAAATAACTAAAATAATGCAGATTTTTTCTATAATTAGCCTGCTGCTTAAAGTCTTCAGCCTTTTTATTCGCTCTTTGCCAGATTCCCCCTTGTTAAGGTAGTCAAGGGCTTGTATAATGGCAAGAATTCAAATTATGAAATAAAATCACGGGTCTCTTTATACTGAGGCTGAGGTCGAAGCGTAAGCCTCAGAGATAAAATAGGTAGCTACATCAAAATATAAGATAAAGCCATGTTTTTATACAAAGGTAGTTTATTTTGTTTCATAAATTGAGTTATTTCTATAAAATAA
>JACAFE010000008.1 GCA_013388435.1 Nitrospirota bacterium
AATAAACAGTTTAATAAATTCCAGTCGCCAGAGCGACTAACTTCCAGTGCCGTTTTTCGGCACTCAATTCCAGACCCGCAAAGCGGGTCTCACTTCCAATGCGAAGCATTAAATTTGATGAACGCAACGAACGCTATAACGCAATTAACGCAACGAACGCAATGAACGCTATAACGCAATGAACGCTATAACGCAACAAACGCTATAAACGCTTTTTGCCTATTGCTTTTAAGATTTCATTGAGGAAATCTGTTTCAGAAGGTGCTCCATGAATGAAATGCTTTTCATTAATAACAATTAAAGGATAACTTTGCACATTATATTTAACCGCAAGATTCGGAAATTCAATTAAATCAATCATATCTGCGACTATATTATTATTCTCCATTGCAAAACGATGGGCTGTACGTACTGCAATCGCACAATAAGGACAGGTAGGGGATGTTAATACCTGAATATGTACAGGTTGGTCAACATTTGAAAGATTTTTTAAGACATTTTGCGATAGAAGGGTTTTACGTTTACTAATATCAATAATATCTTCTATTAAACTTGTAAACTCATATCCTCCGGGCACTCCGAAGTAACGTATTCCGTAATTATTATCTCCAGTAATTATAGTAGCAGGAATTTTATCAATATTATATTTCTTTGCAAAATCAGCATCTTTTACAAAATCATATGTTTCGATAGAAATCTTTTCGGATAGCGCTTTAACTTCTTCAAGAAGCTCTCTGTTTATCCTGCAAAATTGACATTCAAATTCCTGAGTAAAAGTAATTATTTTTACTTCATTTTCTAATGATTTAAAAAGATTTGCGATCTGATTTTTATCTTTTTCCTGTATCATAATTTTTGTTCTCTAAAAATCTATTAAGGTAATCATATGCAGACAATGCAGCCTTTGCTCCTTCGCCTGCAGATATGATTATTTGTTTGTACGGTATTGATGTAACATCTCCAGCAGCAAAAAATCCCGGTACATTTGTACGGCAAATGCAGTCAATAATAACCTCACCTTTATCATTGAGATTCACAAGATTTTTAACAGGATCGGAGTTTGGCAGATATCCTGCTTCAATAAAAATGCCGTCGACTTGTATTGTTTTTTCTTCGTTAGTTTCAAGATTTCTCAAAGTAACAGACTCTACTTTATCTTTTCCGTTGACACTGATTAATTCATGAAGATCAAGTAACTGAACTTTCCTGTAATTTCTCAATCTTTGAATAAGTATCTCGTCTGCCTGCCATCCTTTTGCAAGATTAACAATAATGATTTCAGTATTGCCTCTTGAAAGGTCAAGCCCTGTTGTAAATGCAGAATTGCCACCTCCTACAATTATCACTTTTTTATTAACATAAAGTGGTGCATCACATATTGAACAATATGAAACACCTTTGCCTGTTAATTCTCTTTCACCTGGTACGGAAAGAGTTTTATGGTGCTCACCCGTTGCAAGTATAATCGATTTCCCTGAGAAGCTTGAGCCATCCTCCATTAGCACTTTAAATATATTTTCTTCTTTTACAATTTCTTTGATAGCAACACCTGTATTAACCGGCAGATTAAAAGCTTTTACATGTTCTTCAAACCTTGAAATAAGTTCATTTGCATTTATATTTTGAAACCCCAGATAATTTTCCACTTCAGAAGTCTCTTTCACCTGACCGCCGAAATCTATAGTTATAATAGCTATATCTAACATTTTTCTTGCTGCGTATATGGCAGCGCTCATAGCAGCGGGTCCTCCCCCGAGAATAAGCATATCGTAAATTTTATGCTGATCAGGGGTTTTCAGTTCAGTAAGTAGAGACGTATTAAAAAAAATTCCCGGAAATTCCATAGATAGTTCCTGAATAACAAAATATTTAAAATGGTTAAAGAATAATAATATTTTATCATAATAATTTTTAAAAAACTAAATGTCATTATACAAATTGCATTTTTGGGAATAATGAAGTTTTTGGTTTCAGATGTTAAAATTATAAAATGTACAATATAAATAAATCAGGTTCATGCGGTGTTGGTTTTGTCTGTAATACAAAAGGGATTAAGAGCCATCAGATTGTAAGATGGGGAATAGAGGCGGTTAAAAATCTTACTCACAGGGGAGCTGTTGGAGCTGATGGCAAGACAGGAGATGGTGCAGGAATTCTTTTCCAGCTTCCACAAAAGTTTTTTCTAAAAGAAATTCAGAAAGCAGGAGCAGATATTTCAGTTCCTTATAATATTGCTGCTGGTGTTTTCTTTCTAAAAAAAGAATGTGAGATAAAAATTGAAGAAATACTTAAATCTCACATGATTAAACCAGTAATGTGGAGGCTTGTTCCTACAGATGATGAAGCATTAGGAAAATCAGCTTTATCTACAAAACCTGTAATTAAGCACCTTATCCTTGATATGGAAAATATTGATCCTGAGAAAAGGGAACTATGTCTTTATATTGCAAGGAAGCATATAGAGAAGGAAATAGGTGAAGAGGCATATATTTGTTCTTTATCCTGCAAAACAATTGTTTATAAAGGAATGCTTGTAGCCACACATATTGAAGAATTTTACCCTGATTTACAGAATGAAGATATGGAATCTGCTTTTTGCTTGTTTCATCAGAGATTCTCTACAAATACATTTCCTGAATGGTCACTTGCACAGCCATTCAGAATTCTTGCACATAATGGCGAAATAAATACTATACAGGGTAATAGAAATTGGATAAAGGCTATTGAACCAGATTTGTGGCACGATATTTTTGGGGATGATAATGAATTGCTCTCACCTGTGATCTCGGATGAAGAAAGTGATTCTTCTTCTCTCGATAGAGTTATAGAATTGCTCTTACATTCTGGTTATCCTATTGAACATGCAATAAATCTCTGTATTCCTCCTGCATGGGAATGTTGTGAATTTAATAATTCAGATGAAAGACTTAGAGCTGAAGCATTTTTTACTTTTCAATCATATTTAATGAAACCATGGGATGGGCCTGCGGCAATAGTTCTTACTGACGGCGATAAAGTTTGTGCACATCTTGACAGAAACGGGTTAAGACCTGTCAGATATACGTATACTGAAGATGATATATTGATATTAGGCTCTGAAACTGGCATGATTGATTTGGGAGACAGAAAAATAACCAAAAGAGAAAGAATGTTTCCGGGGAGCACAATTTTAGTTGATACCTTAAAAGGCAGGATTCTCGAGACAAACGAAATTATAAATAATCTTTCATCTTTAAAGCCATACAGGGAATGGATAGAAAGCAATTCAATAAAATCGGATAAAATAGAAGGCAATAAGCCTCAAAATACTATCAATTTAAACAGGACATTAATAGCTTTCGGATATAGTAAAGAAGAAAGAGATTTTTTACTTAAAAATATGGCACTGAAAGCTAAAGAACCTACCTATTCTATGGGAGATGACACGCCTTTACCTTCATTGTCTGAGAAACCACAATTGTTATTTAGATATTTCAAACAAAGGTTTTCTCAGGTTACAAATCCTCCGATAGATTATATTCGTGAAAAAATGGTTATGTCATTGAGAATGAATATCGGCTACAAAAGAAACTTTCTTGTTGAAACTCCTTTGCATGCAAAAAGATACAGACTCGATAGCCCCATTTTGTTAGAAGATGATTTTAAAAATATTCTCAAACTGAAAAAAATGAAACCAATTAAGGTTTCGATTGTATTTCCTAAAAGAAATCCTTCAATAAAACTTGTTGATGCGGTGGCTGAAATGCAGAGAAACGTTATCACCGCAGTAAAGAACGGTGCAGAAATAGTAATACTTTCAGACAGGGATATTTCTGATTCAATGATTGCGATTCCAGGTCTTCTTGCTGTCTCAGCATCTTTTGAAGCAATGCTGTCTGAAGGAATTGCTAATAGAGCAAGTTTAATAGTTGAAACTGGCGAGGCAAGAGACTCACACCACATTGCCGCTCTTATCAGTTATAACGCTTCCGCGGTTTATCCATATGTTGCTCTTGAAACTATAAAAGATATGTGCGAAAAAGGAGAAATAGGAATTGCATATAATGATGCTTTAGAGAATTATCGTAATGCACTTGAAGATGGTCTATTGAGAACAATTTCAAGATTGGGCATATCAACATTAAGTTCTTATTATGGCTCACATTTATTTGATACGATTTGTCTAAACAGGGATTTTGTTGATAAATATTTTCCTAATACAAATGTAACTCTTGAATCTGATGGTATTGAAGAGGTTGAAAAATCAATCATTATAAGACATGATGCAGGTTTTGATACTGATGAGCCCATGCTTGAAAATGAGGGTACTATAAAATTCAGAAAAGGGGGAGAAAAACACTCATGGTCTCCTCCATCAATTGTTGTACTTCATAAATCAATTAAAAATAGAGCTCAAAATATTTACCGCGAATTTTCAAATATTGCAAATACAGAGCCTTTGTTTATAAGACATCTTCTAAATTATAAAAAGGGCATTGGTATAGATATAAGAGAAGTTGAAAAAGAAGAAAATATATTAAAGAGATTTTTTTCAGGAGCAATGTCAATAGGTGCACTTTCTCCAGAAGCCCATGAAACAATTGCGGAAGCCTGTAATTTACTTTGTATCAGAAGCAATAGCGGAGAAGGAGGAGAAGACCCTGCAAGATATAATACCATTAAGAACAGCTCAATCAAACAGATCGCTTCAGGAAGATTTGGTGTTACACCTGCTTATCTTGCTTCTGCAAAAGAACTTGAGATTAAGATGGCTCAGGGTGCAAAGCCCGGTGAAGGAGGGCATCTTCCTCCCGAGAAGGTTACTGAATATATTGCGAAGCTTAGATATTGTGTCCCTGGAATTGTATTAATTTCACCTCCTCCTCATCACGATATTTATTCTATAGAGGATCTTGCACAACTTATTAATGATCTGAAAGAAGCAAATCCTCAGGCAAGAATATGTGTTAAACTTGTCTCTGAAGTTGGTGTTGGTACGGTGGCAGCAGGTGTTGCGAAAGCTTATGCGGATATTATACAAATAAGCGGATGTGATGGTGGAACAGGTGCTGCTTCTATTTCTTCAATAAAAAATGCTGGAAATTATTGGGAAACAGGACTTGCCGAGACTCAAAGAGTTTTAATTGAAAACGGCTTAAGAGAAAAAGTAACACTTCGGGTTGATGGAGGAATAAAAACAGGAAGAGATGTTGTTATTGCAGCGCTTCTTGGAGCAGAAGAATACGGATTTGGCACTGCTGTTATGATATCTGCTGGCTGCATTATGGCAAGACAATGTCATTCAAATACATGTCCTACAGGTATTGCTACACAGGAAGAAGGTCTAAGGAAAAGGTTTAAAGCAAAGCCTGATGATATTATTTATTACTTTAAATCAGTCGCAAATGAAGTTCGTGAAATCCTTGCAGATATGGGCTTTGCAAAATTTGAAGATATTATAGGAAGAACCGACCTTCTGGTATGCAATTCCGGGCTTTCTCTCAAAGAAAAAGAAAAAATATCACGTGTAAAAATAAATAGCTTCTGCAGTAGCAGGATAGATAATATTCCAAAAAAATGTCAGAACATAAGAAATAATAATCCTGCTAAATCAATGAATGAAATAGTTTTAAATGACTTATTGCAATTTATACAAAAGGCTGAGCCTGTTGAAAAGGAGTATATTATAAGAAATACAGATAGAAGTATTCCCGTCAGGATCAATTATTACATATCTAAAAAATATGGAGATGTCGGACTGCCTGATGATACTATCAGGTTGATTTTCAAAGGAACAGCCGGACAGAGTTTCGGAGCTTTTAATCATAAAGGAGTTTCCCTTACATTAATTGGTGAAGCAAATGATTATGTTGGCAAAGGTATGTTTGGAGGAAGAATTGTAATTAAGCCTGAGGAAAATCAAGAGCCGCACAAACATGTAATAGCTGGCAATACAATTCTTTACGGTGCTACAGGTGGAGAGTTCTATGCATCAGGAAGGATGGGAGAGAGATTTGCTGTAAGGAATAGCGGCGCGATAGCAGTTATTGAAGGAGCAGGACAGCATCTATGCGAATATATGACCAGAGGAACCGTGGTTGTCCTTGGAGAAGTTGGTCATAATGTCGGGGCAGGAATGTCAGGCGGTATTATTTATATCTATGATTTACTCGAAAATCTAACATCCAGAATCAATCATTCGTATGTGCAATCCATGACACTCGCGGGAGGAGCAGAAGCCCTTGAACTGGAAAGACTTTTAGAAAATCATTACAAATATACAGAAAGTCCGTTAGCTTACAGAATCTTGAACAATTTTAATAATGAATTACAATACTTTAAAAAAGTAGTTCCTGAATCAATAGAATAAAACTTATATTTGGCTAAAAGTCTTATTTTTCAAGTGAAGATAAAAATTTATGATAAATAGATTCTTTCAAATATTTACAAGATTGCTTATTTTGTGGACTTTGCTTGCTGTTGCTACCGGATATTTTTATCCTGAATTACTTATGGCTTTTAAACCATATCTTGATTATATGTTTATGTTCACAATGCTTGGAATAGGTTTTGTTTTAAACCCTGAAGATTTTCTGCCAATAATAAGAACCCCTCAACTCCCTTTACTTGGAACTTTCACACAGTTTGCAATAATGCCATTATCATCTTTTCTAATTGTAAAAATATTAAATTTACCGCAGGACTATGCTCTCGGATTGATAATTGCCGGTTCTGTCCCAGGTGCGATGGCTTCAAATGTTATTTCTTATCTTGCAAAAGCAGATGTTGTTCTATCTATCTCGATTACAACTTTATCAACTATTTTATCGCCTTTATTAACTCCAGCGTTTACTTACATACTTGCTAAAACATATATGTATGTAGATTTCTGGTCAATGTTTAAATCTATTTTGTTTATTGTTGTCCTGCCTTTAATTGCTGGAATTTCAATAAAACATTTTCTTAGAAATTATATTGTTAAAATAATTGATTTTTTCCCTGCTTTTTCGACAGTGTTTATTTCTTTTATATGCGGATTAATTGTTGCATTAAATAAAGATAGACTTGCAGATGTTACTTTAATGGTTTTTGTCGCTGTTTTTCTGCTAAATGCTATAGGGCTTTTAGGCGGATACTTTGCTGGGAAATTATACGGATTTACCATAGATAAAAGACGAACTCTTTCAATAGAAGTTGGAATGCAAAATGCTGGTCTTGGCGCTGTTCTTGCATTGAAACATTTTTCAGCAGCCTCAGCACTGCCTTCAGCATTATTTGCAACATGGTGTATTATAACAGCGTCAATACTTGCTGGAATAATGGCAAACCGAAAATGATAGATTTAAAAATAAATTGAGTTATGCATTTATCGTTTCAAGCATTATTTTGGTTTTACATAAATAATATCCTTTATTTCTGCTGCAGGTCCTTCTTTTGATGGACCGACAGCCGCAACCCTGTAACTTCTTTTTGTGGAAGCTCTCTCATTGTCTTTAAAAGCAGGCACTTTGGTTTCACCTATAAGAATAAAACCTTTTTTCCTGTCTGTTTCGCGATAAATTTTGTAACCTGTAACAAACATTTCTGATGAACTCTCCCATACGAGAACAACAGAATCAGATAAGGTTGCTGCCTGTAGATTCAAAGGTTTGGCTGGTATAAATTCTTTTGGGTCTATACAGATTTCCTGCGATGGGTTGCTTTCATAAATTACCTGCTCACCGGATGTAGTTCTTACAATATAACATGATATTTTATTAATATCTAAATTGTCTGTGAATGAACTTCCTTTAACCGGGTTTCTGTTAATTTTTCCGGATTGATAAATACCTTTAATATTTGACTTATAAATATTATATGCACTATTTGGCACTATTTCCTGCCATAATATAATCTGCTTATCATTTTCAATTTTATAAGATAATTGTATCGGTGGTTCGGGCAAATTAACAGATGAAACCTGTATGACATTTGATTCTTTACTTAATATATCTTTTAAGCTCTGGGAGATTATCTTGTACTTATAAGAATTTTTATTATTTATAGAAGAGTCAATATAAGTTCTTGTCTTTTTATCGACAAAGGCTATTTTTTCAAAGTCTGACCATTCTTCTCTGTCAGTAGATAGTGAATTCAGGGAAGACCTTAAGATATTAAAACCCTTTAATGTTGTTTCTTTATTTGAAGGAAAGTACCAGTTAAGTATTATTTTGTCAGTTCTTTTAAGTGCATTTAAATTTGCAGGAGTTTCCGGTTTTTCATAAGATTTAAGTGTTGGATCGCCTTTTTTCCCGCACCCGCTGAATATAATGAATATTGCGAAAATAAGAAATATGCATGAAAAACAAAATGGCGGAGAATAAAAAGAATTGTATTTTGATGCCTTGAATTTTCTCATAATAAAATTTTTTCCTTTATTTTTTTTATCTGTTTTTTGACTTCAGCTATAGAAGTACTTCCAGAAGATTTTTTGTTTTTTATAGATTCTTCAGGCCTGAGGTATTTAAATATATCGTTATTAAATTTGTCAGAAAATAACTTTAATTCATTAAGAGATAATTCATATAGCTTAATTCCATTATTAATACAATGAAGAACAATTTTTCCGGTAATTTCATGAGCATTTCTAAAAGGCACGCCTTTCTTCACAAGATATTCGGCTACATCTGTTGATGTTGAGAAAGCATCCCCTGCAGTTTCATTCATTCTTTTTGTATTAAATTTAATCCCCGGAAACATTTCAGTCATAACAATCAAACATGCTTTAATTGTATCAACTGTGTCAAATACCGGTATCTTATCCTCCTGCATATCCCTGTTATAAGATAAAGGAAGCCCTTTCATTATAGTCAATAAAGACAAAAGATTACCAAATACTCTTCCTGTTTTACCACGAACGAGCTCCGCGACATCAGGATTTTTCTTTTGAGGCATTATACTTGAACCGGTTGTAAAAGCATCGGGCATTTCTATGAATTTAAATTCTTCAGATGACCAGATAACTAATTCTTCGGCAAGTCTTGAAAGATGCATTGAGAGTATCGAAGAAATAGAAAGAAATTCTATCGCAAAATCTCTATCAGATACAGAATCTATGCTGTTTGAGCTTATATCATTAAAACCGAGAAGCTTTGCTACATAAGAACGATCAATGGGAAAAGATGTTCCAGCCAGTGCACAGGAACCCAATGGAAGAATATTTATTCTTTTAAGTGAGTCGCGGTATCTTTCAACATCTCTCTGAAACATCTCTGCATAGGAAAGCAGATGATGAGATAAAAGAACGGGTTGCGCTCTCTGCATATGTGTATAACCAGGCATTATATTTTCTATATGTTTCTCAGCAGTGTCAGCAATGGATTTCTGGAAAGCTTTTATCAAAGAGATAATCTCTTGTGTTTCAGCCCTGAGATAGAGTCTTAAATCCAGAGCTATCTGGTCATTTCTTGAACGGGCTGTATGTAGTTTTTTACCTGCATCACCGATCATTTCAGTAAGTGCAGCCTCTATATTCATATGTATGTCTTCAAGCTCTTCTTTAAATGTAAAAGCTCCTGTTTCAATTTTTCTTGAAATTTCCTCAAGACCTTTTATAATTTTTGATACATCCTTAGAAGTAATAATACCTTGCTTTCCAAGCATTTTTGCATGGGCTATACTACCCTGAATATCATATTTCCATAACCGGTAATCGAATGATATAGATTCAGTAAAAGATTCAACAACTTTTGAAGTATTCTGATTAAACCTGCCACCCCAGAGTTTTTTCATTATTTTTTCCTATTGAATTTTTTATTTTCAATTTCTTTAAATACTTCGAAAATAAGAGCTGATGTGTTTAATTTTATCGGACCTTTCATTACATAAACTGGAATAATATCCTTAATAAATTCAAACCATCCTTCATTCCATGAAATAGCGTCTCGCAATAAAGATTTTGCATAATTAATAATTATATTTGTTAGATCTTCGGTTGTGAAATATTTTAATTCAATAAGTCGCTGGGTGAAAGGAATTTTCATAGTTTGGCTCTGTATTAGGGCGCTTTTGATTATAGTAGCATCGAGTTTTGATTCCTTAAGAATAAATTCTCCAAGCCTCTCACCTTCTTTGTTTGAAGACACATAGACAATCTTCCCTTTTTCAATGTAGATCTTTTTTTCTGTACCGAGATGCGAAATTGTGAGGGTTCCGGTTTTACCTGTTAAATCAATCCATTGCAGAATATCAGTCAAAGGCATTACGGATAAATCACCTTTAATTGAAGCCATCAAATCTCCATTTCTTTTAAAATAAGATTAATAATTATTTATTAATAATAAATTTACTTCTTTTAACTGTCAACTCTAATATTTTATTTTGTTACGTAAAAATCATTTATGTGCTATTGGTAAATAGCATAATCGGACAGAATATATAATATTTTTTGAAAAACTTCTATTAATTTATCACCATAACAGAAGGGGTTTTTCGACACTATCCTCTGTTATATGTAGTTATTTCTTCACAATTTCCACTCTCCTGTTTTTTGCTTTTCCTTCTTCAGTCTTATTATCGGCAACAGGTTTCGTTGCCCCCCAACCTTTTGATGAAAGACGACTTTTATCTATGCCTTTTTCTATAATTACATTCATAACTGCCAATGCTCTGTTTTCTGAAAGTTTTTGATTAAATTCCGCAGTCCCAACATTATCAGTATGTCCTTCAATGCTGATTCTTAAGCCTGGATTGTCTTTCATCATCTGAACTATTTGGTCAATGATTTTCTGCGATTCAGGTTTAATATCAGCTTTACCCGTCTCAAAATTGATGTAAAGTGCAATGAAACCTTCTTTATTTAATTTATCAAACATTTCGTTTGCCTGAATATCCTGCTTCATAGCTTCTTTTTCAGCAATAACCATGTTGTATCCTTCATCAGTTTGTGAAACAAATAACCATACTTCTTTATTGTCTTTTGCCATTTTGATAGTTGTACTCCAGTTGGTACAGCCATTTGCCCAGGGAATTGCACCACTATTAATATTATTGCCATATTCATACTCTCCTTCGCACCATCCTGGATATTCTGCCAAAATAATTCCTCCATTTTGCTTTGCAGCATTTTGAAAATTACGCATAATTTGCAATCCAGACGCTTTTACTGCTTCATCCTTCAAATAATAATAAAAAGCCATTATTTTGCCTTCTACTGTCTCCGATTTGATTTTATTATCATTTTTTGAATCGGGTTTTCCTACTGGAAATTTCATAGAACCGAATTCGACCTGTTCACAGTTATAAAGATAATAGTTTGGCATACGGTTAAACAAAGGATGGTCTTTGCATCCTTCTGCATCCTCCTGAGCTAATGCCATAGCAGACATAATAATTGTCAGGATAAGTGTAAAAATAATTTGTTTCATGGCTATTCCTCCTTTTTTTTATCTTATTGTCAAAAGTTTTTAAATGATTCTTTAACTCCTTGACCATGCCCATTTTGCTCTCTGCTTTTGTATATAATATATCCTTGATTTCTTCCATCGTGGGTTCTGGGTTTTGAATAGCAATAAGTCCAATCCTGAGTACATATTTTGTTCTACTGGAGAAATCCCTACTATTATGTTTCTTACTTGTTTAACCTGATAAGGTTTTGCTCTGTTGCCTTCACGCTGAAGATTAATTTTTTCTATAACCGATTCTTTCCAGAACATATGGTGGCTTTCTTTTATCCTCACATCGAAAACTAAATGTTTTAGCAGGCTACATAAATCTTCAAATTGAATATTTGCATCAGATGTTCCACTAAGAATCTTAAGCAGGAGCTTCTCATGTTTACCAATTACTTCATTTTACCAGAAATTAATAATTATTTGATTATTTTTATATGTATCATTTGCGGTCGCTATCCGGCTTACTCATAACCATTAGGAGAAAAGCCAGTCTGGTACACCGAATGGTTCGGCGAGACATCAAGAACAAATAAAAGTATTGATATAATTTGTCATAGGGCACAACTTATCGCCTCCTATAAATGCCCCCTGGGAGAAAGGTTAAGCTTCTTTTCTCTCGATTACAACAGAGGCTACGCTCAAACATACCTATTGGCTCTTCGAAAATGATTTCTGTGCTTTTACCACCAAACTCGTGAGTTAAATACTTCCCGTCTGCGGTCAGTTCAACGAAAATTGAACTATTTGACTCATTGACATACCTGACGACATGATTACTTCTATCCTTTCACGACAAGCACAGTAAGTAATACAACTACTTATGTCAATACAGGGCATTTCACTCTCGTGTATTTATTCATAATTTGCTTCCTTTGCCTAACACGTTATTAAATAGTTAACTCGATAATATCAGAATTAGAAAGTGCGATCAAGACAAGTAAAAATATAGGTTATTTATGTAACATTCTGTAATTTTAAAATTATTTCTACATTTAAACGCAGGAATAAAGTAACCTAAAATGCGGGTAAAAAAGGTAGAGTAGAATTTTTTTTGTAAAAATTTTGTAACAGAAAAAGGTAAAGGTGCCTCCATTGTTTTAATGAAAAGAAAGTATTAGTTGTTTTAATCACGATCAAAGCATTGAGAGAATTGTATAAGCTGTATTAAATCGCCTGAATGAACAATGGAAAAACAGTTTTTAAAAAATTGAATTTATTTATAAATATCCCCTCTTGGACCTATCGCTTCAATAAGAATTATTTTCTCTTCCTGATTAACCCTATAAACAATTCTCAAATCTCCTACTGCATACCTGTATTTTCCTTCATGTATTCCTCTCAGTCTTTTAATATGTAGCCTTTCGAGTGGATTTTTACTCATCGCTTCTATCGCTTTGTTTACCCTTCCGGCTGTTTTATTATCAAGGCTTTCATAATATTTGACAGCTTTCTTATGCAGGAAAATTTTATACATTGCGTTTTACTTTTTCCCATTGAACAAACTCATCAAGTTTACCTTTTTTAATAGCCTTCTCAGCTTCCTCTATTTGCGCCATAACTTCATGGCTGGATAGTATTTCAAGAGTTGCTTCCATTTCTTCTTTTTCTTTTAGGAAGTCTATAAAATCAATAGCAACTTTTATTTTTTCATTTGATAGTTCATCGATTGCCTTTTTAGCCTCTCTCTTTAGTGTAGTGCTATTCATTTTTAACCCTCCTCGCGAATTAATTAATAATAGCTTACCATATCATTGAGATATGTTAGTAATCATTTTTAAAGGCAACGAATGAATTATGTCAATTACATTTTTGGGTTAATCATGAACAGAGCATCGAGATAATTGTATATGCTGTATTAAATCGTCTGAATGAAAAATAGGAAAAATAGCTCTTAAAAGAAAATACACAAAATTGTTGACATTACCAACTAATACAATTTCTTGAAATTATTGAAGAATACTGGTATAAATATTCATGCAGGTAGAAAATCAGGTTCAAAGCTTTGTTCCTAAGATAGATTCAGCCGAGAAAATTTGGGAACGATATAAACAACAATAAAGTCCCCGTGAATATAAGAGCATACTGATAAAGCCAGAAGATTTAAAGTATAAAGTTTTTATGTGCCATAAGGACAAAAAAGACTTAAGAGGCACAAATGCCATAAAGTATATTGAATGGGGAGAAAAACAGGGATTTCATAAAAGACCAACATGTGCAAGCAGACAGAGATGGTGGGATTTAGGAGAATGGGAGTTCCCTGACATGATATGGAGTGATGCATACAATGATAGATATGCAACCTTTAAGGTTCCTAAATCTCATTATGCAGATAAACGTTTTTTTTATATATATCCCCATGATAA
>JACAFE010000052.1 GCA_013388435.1 Nitrospirota bacterium
CGTTGATAGGCTGGAGGTGTAAGTACAGTAATGTATTCAGCTGACCAGTACTAATAGACCGTGAGACTTGACCCTTATTTTATTTCCCTCCTGTTGTCAAAACAGTTGAAATAATATGTTCTTTTATAGTAAAATTTATATTGAAAAAAGTTTTCCGGTGGCAATGCCGAGGGGGAAACACCCGTTCCCATTCCGAACACGGAAGTTAAGCCCCTCAGGGCCGATGATACTATGATTGTTGAGGTCATGGGAAAGTAGGTCGCTGCCGGATTAAGATATAAAAGCTCGGATTTATTCCGGGCTTTTTTTTTGGGTTTTTATTATATATAGTTCACAAAATATTGAATAATGTTGTAAAGTAAATATAAGTAATCTGCAGATGGAATACCTTTAGTAAAAGCGTACTCCAAAAAAGTACTTGAATAGATGAAAGTATTTCCATGCAATTTTTAAAGGAGATTTTTTATGGGTTTAAAAGATTTGAAAATAGGAGACTTAACAGCTAATATTCCGATTATTCAGGGAGGCATGGGAATAGGAATATCTTTATCAGGACTGGCTTCTGCTGTTGCCAATGAAGGTGGAATAGGAGTAATCGCAACCGCAGTTATAGGTATGAATGAACCTGATTTTGCGAAAAATTATCTTGAAGCGAACATAAGGGCATTGAAGAAAGAAATTAGAAAGGCGAGGGAACTTACGAAAGGCATAATAGGAGTTAATATAATGGTTGCTCTAACTAATTTTGGAGATATGGTTAGAACCGCCATTGAAGAAGGTATTGATATTATTTTTTCAGGTGCAGGGTTGCCACTTAATCTTCCTGAATATTTAAATGAAAAGGTTAAAACAAAACTTGCTCCTATAGTTTCATCAGCAAGAGCAGCTGCGATAATTGCGAAGAAATGGAGCGATAAATTTAATAGAGTTCCTGATGCAGTTGTCGTAGAAGGTCCAAAAGCAGGAGGACATCTCGGATTTAAACTTAATGAAATTGATAACCCTGAATTTTCTCTTGAAAAAATAGTGCCTGAAGTTATAAATGCCTTAAAACCTTTTGAAGAAAAGTATAAGAAGGAAATACCTGTAATAGCAGCAGGAGGAATTTATACCGGACAGGATATTAATAAATTTCTAAAGATGGGCGCAGCTGGTGTTCAAATGGCAACACGTTTTGTTACAACTCATGAATGCGATGCATCAGAAGAGTTTAAGAAAGCGTATATAAATGCTTCTGAAAAAGATATGGTTATAATTAACAGTCCTGTTGGATTACCCGGTAGAGCGATAAAAAATGAATTTATAAATCAGGTGAGTCAGGGAATGAGAAAACCTTTTAAATGTCCATATCATTGCCTAAAAACATGTGATTTTAAGAACAGTCCATATTGTATTTCGCTTGCTCTTATTAATGCTCAGAGGGGGAATCTGCAGAATGGCTTTGCTTTTGCTGGAGCAAATGCATACAGAGCTACAAAGATTATTTCTGTAAAAGAGCTTATTGAAAAAATAAAACAAGAATATAATGAAGCTACAAAATAAATGTGCGAGTTCTGTACAAAACATGGTGAAGGCAAAAAATGGTATGAGAATATTTTCAACTATACCGAAGAATTATTCAATCAGGTAAATTCTAAAGAACATTTTAAAAAATATCTTTCAAATTTTTATCATGGCATGACACATGATATTCCAAAAGCTTATGCATGGAAAAAGCGCTTTCCACGTATTTATCGTTTAATTGCCTATCCAATGGTTACAGGACATATGAAAAAAACTCATTTTGGTCAGATAGTGCCTATCGAAGATATTGAGATAGTACTTAATAATTTTTCATCTATCGTAAGACTTCCATGTATCTGCAGAAAAGTTACAACCGGTGAAAACAAAAGATTCTGTTTTGGAATCGGGATGGATTTAACGTATATTTTTAAAGATGTCCCGGATTTCAGTGATTTTGATACCATGACAATTGAAGAAGCAAAAAAATATTTATACAAACTTGATGAAGAAGGAAATACTCATAGCCTGTGGACATTCAATACACCTTTTATAGCGGCATTATGTAACTGCGACAGGGATTGTATGGCATACAGGTTTCAGGTAAAAATGGAAATCGGAAAAATTATGTGGAAAGCCGAATACGCAGCGGAAATAGATATGTCAGTTTGTAGCGGTTGTAAAGAATGCATGAAAAGATGTTATTTTGGAGCAATTAAATACGATATGAAAAATAATAAATGTTCAATAAATCTGAAAAATTGTTTTGGTTGTGGAATATGCAGGAATGTCTGTAATAATAATGCTATAAAATTGAAAGAAAGGATAAAAATACCACAGATAGCTAATGAATGGTAGAAAAAGGGCGCATAAAGATTAACAATCTGTATTAAACTTCATACGCCCTTTTAAAAATTGGTCTTATTTCTTTTTGCTGCCTTTTCCACAATTGCATTTTTTGCACATGAAAATCACCTCCTGAATTGTATTTGCTAATTTATTTATTTTACGGAAATGAATAGAATAAATGCAAATTAAAAAATATATGGAAGTAATTTACGCAGAAAAAGGCAGGATTTTTTAGACATATATGCTCATAGTAAAATTTTATTTAATTATTATATCTTGCCTTTATATTTTAAAAGAAGGTTTTCAATATCTGCTAAGGTATCTTAATCTCCGACACATGAAAAGCTTCGGGAATAATGTACCTCCAGAATTTGAAGGATATATTAATAGAGATTTTCTTAAAAAAGTTCAGGATTATGAGAGAGAAAAAACGAAAATTGATATAATATCATCACTTTCAGGAAACATTGCTACAATTATTTTTATCTTCCTTGGATTATTGGATTATTACAATAACTGGATAAATTCTCTAAATTTATCTTTTATAGTTTCAGGGCTTATATTTTTTTTACTATTGAGTTATGCCAGCACAATAATTTCTATTCCTTTCAGCCTTTATATTAATTTTAAAATTGAAAACAAGTACGGATTTAATACAATGACATTTAAATTATGGATTCAGGATTTTATGAAATCTGTTTTACTTTCAACAATTCTGAATGGAATAGTTATTTCTATTGCTTTTTGGATAATACAAGGAAACCCTGAATACTGGTGGCTCTGGTTATGGTTATTCTTTATGACTTTCAGCATATTTATTATGTATATTGCTCCTTATGTGATAGAACCGTTATTCAACAAATTCACACCAATAGAAAATCCAGTTCTCGAAAACAGGATTCAGGAAGTAATGGAAAAAATCAAAATAAAAGTAACCAGGGTTTTCAAGATGGATGCTTCAAAAAGGAGCAAACATACAAATGCTTATTTTTCAGGTATCGGAAAAGTTAAGAGAATTATTTTATATGATACATTGCTTGAAAGCATGTCTGATGATGAAATAATTGCGGTTTTGGCTCATGAAGCAGGTCACTGGAAAAAAAGACATGTGCTAAAAATGGTAATTGCTGCGGAAGTCCTATCTTTCATAGGGCTTTATATTTCTTTCAGAATACTTCAAACAGATATGCTCACTCAACTATTTATGATCAAACAAAATACTCTTTTTGCCAAGATAATCCTTTTAGGGTTTATCGGTGGAATAATATCTTTTCCTTTTACTCCATTTGCAAGTTATATCTCGAGAAGATTCGAAAATCAGGCTGATGAATTTGCTTTGAAACTATTCAATAATAAAGAAGCAATGATAAGTACACTCATCAAACTTTCCAAGGATAACCTTTCAAATCTTTATCCACATCCGTTATATGTAGCATTCTACTATAGTCATCCTCCTGTTATTGATAGAATTAATAAAATCAAGAAATACCTTTAGAGATTATTTCTATTGCATTTTTGGATTGAATAAAATCAGGAGATGCTGGATGAAAATTAGTTTAGAATCTATAAATATTATTAAAAATAGAATATTTATTGGATAATGATATTTTAAATAATTTTGCTTTCAATAAGCTAAAAATAGCGATTAAGAAATTTAATTTTTTCCATACCGGTGATTCAAGATTTATTGATTTTAAACCTTTTCTTTTTGAATGTTTTTCTATTCTTATAGCTTTACCGAGAATCATGTCTTCCCTTACGGGATTGTCTATTGAAATAATACGGTCACCTTTGGTGATGAAAGTTATTCTTTCCTGATTATTTTTCTTTATCGAGACAATACGATGAAGTACAGAAAATCCATTATCATCTTTAAAAAGTATTAGATCACCAATATTAATTTCTTTAAAATGCACTTTTCGAACAATTACTATCTCACCACTTTTTAGAAATGGCGTCATACTTCCCCCTGTAACCTTAACTCGAAGGTCAATGTCTTTACTCAGCAAATCTTTAAATAATGTTGCATACTCTATGTTCTTAATATTCTCGGTTTTCACTATGTTTTCCTGTAGATAAAATCATAAAGAAAATCGGATATATTTTTATCTGCTTTGAAATAAAGATTATATGCGGGTGTTATGGAAGTTAATTCTTCGCAGAAATGGAGTAATTTTGACATTGAGTCTTTTTCGTACCATGGAATAGAAGTAACAGGCAATATTTTTTCAAATGCCTTTTGTGAAGATATTTCTTCAATCCTGTTTTCATTTCCATGATAAATAAAAAAAATACCTGATAATCTGGAGCTGTTATTAACAGCAATTCCTTCATCGCCAGGCCATTGTGTTCCAAATGCCTGTATATTTCCGGAAATCTTTCTTAAAATAATTCGGTCATCACTGAGAAATAAAAACCTATTGTTTTTTGAACAAAGTCTTGTTATTGTGCTTTTGCCAGCGCCGGAACGTCCGGGGAAAACAAAACATTCCCCGTTAATGACAGTACCTGCAGAATGAATAATAGCGCCTTCTCTTAAACTAAGATAGTGCATTAATAAAATTTGGTCAAAAGGATAATGTACAGGATTAAAGATTGATTGAGTGCCATCTTTTAATTCAAGCATAAAGTCACTGCAAAATATTGTTGCATTGCTGAATTCATTATTTATTTCTGCTAAAAGGTACGGTTTATCAAACACGGGCGGTTGAAAAATCATATAATATTTTTGTTCATAAAAATATAATGACCATGACTCACTATTATCAAAGAGTTTTTTTGCTTCATTAATAACAGGTATTGGCGAGTTTTTAACCTTAATGAAAATATCACATGGATTTTTATAATTGTATAAAATAAATGGTATATAAGCAGGGTCTGATTGTAGTGTTATAGGAAGTCCCTCAGACTCAATACAGATATTTAACCCAGCAGTGTTAAGGCAAAAAGAGTTTAACATTAATATTTAAAACATTAAGAACCTTTGCCAGCACAATGGCGAATCATGCAAGGCGGAGTAGCTGATTTCGGCGCTGTTCCTGTGCTTAAAGATTTACATCCAACAGCCAGTATCTCTTCTGCAACGAGTTCTATTTGTCTGAGCATAGGTTTTTCATAATGCTGTTTTTGTTGTTTTTCGAGTGATTTCATTATAACCTCCATTGTTATTGGTAATTAATCTATATCTTTCTCTGCCCATTGTACATAGGTATTCTGATCGGATATACTCTGAGCCATTTTCCAGAAGAAAAAAAGCCGGGCAAAAACCGCACAATGACCTTTTTTCACATGTATTACATTCATATCCTTCAGGCGCTTTTTTTTCAAGTATTTTTGAAATATGTTCATGCCAGCCAATCTTAAATGATGCATTATTTATATTATAACTCAAATTATCAGTCATCAGACATGGTTTGAGATTTCCAGATGGATCAATATGAAAATTAGTATGTCCCGCACTGCATATATAAAGCGAGTCAACAACAGGAAAATTTCTTGTCTGCTCAAAATAGTCTCTATATTTTTTAAACATAGATTGTTCTGAAAACTCTTTGCTAATGGCAAATTCAGGCGAAACCCTGAGTTTTAAAGGAGTTTTATCTCCATTGAATCTCGGAAAAATAGCAGCGTCAAACCTGAAAGGCACTCTGAAATCTCTTGCGATGTTTTTTATTGCTTCAAATTCATGGCTATTTTCTGTCATGAGAATTGTTTTAATTTTAACTGGAATATTGCAGCCCAGTAAAATTTCTATGCCTCTCAGGCATTTTTTAAGAGAGCCTTTTATATCTGTTATCCTATCAGATGTTTCAGATGTTGCGCCATATATTGAGATTTCAACTGTTTGTGGTGGGAATTCAGAAAATAAATTACCAGTTTCCTCTGTGATTAGAGTCCCGTTTGTAAAGACTGTAAGAAGAATCCCGTTCATCTTAGCATGTTTATAAATGGTGCTGAAATCCTTTCTAAGCAAAGGTTCTCCACCGCTGATAAGAAGAAAAAGGCAACCAGCATCTGTTATTTCATCAATTATTGAAAGCCATCTTTCTGTGCTCAGTTCTTTTTGCTTATTCTTAGTTTGAGAGCTATAATAACAATGAATGCATTTTAGATTACATCTTGAAGTTATATCTATGCTTCCTGATAAAGGTATTCTTTCCTGATATGCTTTATTGCTGAAATTTAATAGATATTCAACATTACTTAATTGTGAAGTTTCCTGACAATTCATTTTAGCCTTTATCTGTAATAAGATTTTCTTTTAGCAACTCTGAAATCAATTCCTGTATGTCGTTTTCAGCCTGAGGCCGCTCAACATCAAAACAATTCATTACATCATTCAATATATCAGAAAGATTTCTTTCTCCATCCAGTCTCTGCCAGATAAAATTCGCAACATTATTTAGAGTAAAAATTTTCTGCATATCTGCCAATTTACCTTTAATAGGAACAAGTATTGTCTCACCGGCAACAAAACGTGAAACTATGTTTTCAGCTTTTTTAAATTTTGTATTCCACATATTTTTATTTTAATTGAAGCGCTGGATCTCCTAATATGTTATAAATATCAAGAATATACCCTGAGACTCCATCATCTTTGCTTTTATTCAATGCATGTAAAACTATCTCTCCAAGAGTTTGTCCCTGTTTTTCAAAATAAGCTTGATAAAAAGATTTGCCTAAATCAAGAGCCTGTGAATTTAATGACATGCCTGTTGGCGAAAAGACAGCAGAGACTCCACCATTTTGTTTTAATAGCATTCCAACACCAAGAGAATCAAATCCTGCAATTGAATAATTGCCCAGAACGCATGTCAAAGCTGTAATAACAGGAAGCTTTTCATAATTATTCAGAGAACTAATATCATCTAAAGTCAGGATTCCTTCCTGTGCAAGTCTATCCATTGAAGCATGCCCGAGATAATTGAGAAGAACTGCACCATTGTTGATGCCTGACAACAACATCTGTTTTGTATCTTCTGCTGAATTCTCTGAAAGATAAATCTTTTGTATTGAATAGGTCTGAGGAATTATACTTGCAAGAGCATTACTATCTGCTGTAAAATCCCCACCTATATCTGGATTATCTGCAAGAAGTATAACAGTGTTTTTCCAGTTATTACCTGATGAATTTTCATAAGATATTATTTTGTTTACAAGAGCCTGAAATTCTTCAGATGTCCCAGCTGGCAATCTTCCGATAGCTATTTCTGGTATATGATCATCATTAACATCAGCAAAATAATTATCCGATGGGAAAAGTCCGTCAGGGCTTCCTATCATAATAGGAGGTATAAGATTGCCACCATAACCCTGATAATTTTTATAATCGTCATTGCCCTCTCCTGCAAGAACTATATAGTCAGGATATTTTGCCCAATTATTATAAGCATAAATGAGGAAGTTCCTTATAGCATCAGGAGAATAATTGCCATAATTGAACTCATCCATAATATCATCCTGTAGAACAACCATGGTTTTTAAGCCTTTGCCCTGTCTATATGAAGCAAGCTGTTCTGCAACAGATTGAAGATGAGGAACAGTGATTATAAGATAATCAGCAGAATTTGAGGTGTTTTTTAAGTTTGAAGGGGTATCTATATTTATTAAATTTGGTTTTTTGATGGCAGAGGAAGTAAGAGCTAAATAAGTATTTTCACCTGAGCTGCCTGAGAAACTAACATTAAAATTAGGACCATTTTTAGTGATGGTAAAGGAGCTTATTTGTTTTGGCTTAAGATGGTCGCTGATGTCAAAAACCTTTATATCGCCTGTTGTAAATCCTTCAATAGTTATAGTTGGTTGGTTATTTCCTTTTACGATTCTTTGATTATTGTAAGCTTTGTAATAGCTTTGATAATTAATATTAAAGGAATTAATGTAAAAAATACTATATGGAACATCTTTATCTAAAATTCCTCTAACCTCAACAGTATTTTCTCCATCATGTAAAATAGAAGCATTGAAATCAAGTTTAAGCTGATAGGGAGTTAATCCATTCCATTTTGCTTCACCGACTTCTATACCATTTATGCTTATAATTGCATGATGAGACGTGTTAGTTCCGCCATGCATATTTACTGAAAATTTTACAGTACCTGTGTTAGAAGGTGAATACAAATTAAATGAGATGGATTTAGTTCCTTCTTTATCATCACCTGAAACTATAAAATCCCAGAACCAGAAATCAGCATATGGATTATTGAAAAGAGCTTCCGCTGGAATTTTGTTTTCTTCAATAATATAATTTTCTGTGAAAGTCTGGCCTTGTGTTGTAGTAAAAGGACCTTTGTTTTTTAAGGTATTCATAATTGTTCCGGAACTATACTCAAGCCAATAAATATTTTCAGTAGAATAAATATTAGAGTTAGCTTCACCGAAAAAGTATATGCCAGAATTTTTTGGAGCAGGTGCATATGCAATGTCTCTGCCAGTGTTAGTAAGTTTAAGCATTTTCTTCTTTATGTATGAAGAAATCTTTTGAGTAGTTGTGCCAAATAAAGGAGCTATTTCAGAGTTAGAAATATAATAAAGACCAGTTTCATTTACACTAATCTTAATCTTTGAACTCAATGAAGCTTGTTCAGTTACAGAAGAAGTTGCTGTTTTCTCTTTTTCAATTGCTTCGAGCCGAGCTTTTTTAAGCTTGCTCGACAGATGGGGTATTTTTAAATATGAACCAGAAATTTTATCAGGATACACTTGCTCGGGTATAACAGTAAAAGGACCATTAATCCTTTTATTCCCTCTTTGTTCTATTTCTTCAAGTATATATGCATATGTTTTACCTGGTAAGGCAGTTGAATCAATATAAATATAGGTTCCGCCTTGTGGAGAAGAAATTAGCCCTGGAAGTAATCTGTCATTTAATTTAACATAATTTACTGAAGTAGCATCTTTTCTATAAATATAAAAACCTGCTGTTCCAATTTCAGATGCAGTATCCCATTTTAATAAGACTTTGCCATCTTTGACAAAGGCGTTAAAAGATGATATTGATGCGAGAGTTGGAAGTGAAGAAGAGCCTTCAGTAACAGCAAGCTCGCAAAGCGGTCCAAATGTATATGTTGCTCTTGCTTGTGTTGTATTGCCAGTTTCATCAATATATATAGCAATTGTTCCGTTCGATGCAGGTGTCCCTGTAACAGGCAATCTCTGACCTGAAAGAGTTGGTGTTACATTTACTTCATAAACTAAATCAGCAGATGAACCAGCAGGGATTGTGCCGGGATTCCAGACAATATTTCCTGTTCCGCCAATAGATGGTTGGGATGTGATAGAACCCTGACTTACTACTGCATTACCTGCATAGACAACACCTGATCCCGGGATATTTGCTCTTATCATATTGCCTGTACCAGAAAATGTTATTGAGAAAGCTGAAGGATTAAAAAATGTTATTTGAACTTTTAGTCTTGATGTGCTGCCAACAGCAGGTGGATTAGGTCCAGATACAAGGCTCAATGTCTGTGTTAATATTGGTTTTGATGGAGCTCCGCCGCTGTCTGTTGGAAAGTAAATCCTGAAAGTATTAGCCTGAGGCTGAGAAGTTGGAGGAGGGTTTGAAGAAGAATAATTACCTGTATAATATGTAATGTAATTACCAGTGTTTAATGCATAACGTTCCACTGTTATATCTGATCTCCATATACCATAATCTGCTGACCATATATCAGTTGTCCAAGCAGTTATATTAAGGCTTTGCCATGTATTGTTTCTTGAAACAGTTGATGGAGAGGTTGAAAAAGTCCCTGTCCTGCTCGTATATGAGATTGAACCAAAACTATCGCCATCAAAGTCATTAGACTTAAAGGAACAACCACTTGTAATATAAGGATATATTGTATAAGATCTACTCGAAGTATCTGGATGATTTCCCATTTCAACAAATGAATGCGCATAAATATTTAATTCAGTTCCGCCTGAAGAAGTATCCCCATCATGTGCCCTGATTGCAAAGCCGTTAATATCATCATTTGTATTCATGTCAACCCTTAATTCCCAATGACCTGGGGTCAAAGGACCTCCATCATTTATCTCAACATTGTCAAAATAAGAATATTCTCTTCTCTCAATAGCACGGTTAACGGCGAATCTTATACGTGTATTGGAAGAAATATATGAAGTTATATCGTATGTAAATGTTGTTGCAGTATAATCATTACAAAACTGCTGAAGTTGTGTCCATGTTATCCCACCATTATTTGAGACAAATACGCCTACACAATCATCATTTTCCAGGTTTCCTGAAGTTCTGTAAGTAAAGGTGAGATAAGCAGAGGCAAGATTTAATCCTGTAGGAGAAAGATTTACTTCTCTTTCAATCCTGTTCTGGGTATTTCCTGTGATCTGGAGTGCTCCTCCATTTATTTGAATATTTCCAGCTGAAGGTCCAGCTCCGCCAGGGTCATTTTCTATCCATGAACCTGACCAGTTTTGGTTCCCATCATTGTTACTCCAGGAAGCAGTACTAAAGTTATCACGAACATTTTTCCCAGTCCCATTATAAAAATTAAGCCATGCATTATTAGCTCCAGCAGGTAGTGTTGAGTTACCTGTTGTAAAACGAACTGGTCTCTGGTTCCCCGAAGGATCAATAAGTGTATAGGTTGCCGATGTGTCCCAGCTACCACCCCTTTGCCTATCACGAGGTCCATTTGCTCCTTCATCAGCACCTCCAATATCAGCATCAAAAATATCAATTACAAGACGCGAAAGACCCGAGGGTACTTCAATAAAATAGGAATAATATGTATTCAAACCGCCCGATGATGCACTCACATAGTCGCCACTTGATGTAGGTGAAGATGCTCCCATTGGCATTTGCAATTGATTTTCTGGAATTGCAGAAGCAAAAACGGAGAATGGTGTTAAAAATATAGTAAGTAAAAAAATAATAGCAGGCATCAAATAAATTTGATTAATCTTTTGAATTTTTTTTAAAAACATATTATCCCCCTTATTCATGTCTTTAATAAAATATTTATAACCCATATTGTATTGTAGTAATATAATATAAGTAATTTAACAAAAAAAAAGTATTTTTTAAAGAATTTTTATGTTTTGGTGAGCATTATATTGTTACAATTATGATTTATTGAGTAGATTAACCTGAAAGATGAATATGACAAAAAAAATTATATTTATAGTATTTATTTTATTCTACAGCGTAGTACTTTTAAATTCGGAAAAATTTTTATATGCAGAAACAAATAATTTTCTCTGGAAAGTAAGATCAAAAACAAGCACAGCTTATATTCTTGGTTCAATACATTTCATGAAAAAAGAACATTATCCTTTAAACAAAACGATAGAAGATGCTTTCAATAAATCTGAAGTGCTTGCAGTTGAAGCAAATGTTAATGATATAAGTAAGATTGATATACAGAAAGTGCTTGGTACATCATTTTACACGGGAGATGATTCTCTTGAAAAACATATTTCAGGTGATACTTTTAGATTACTTAAGACAAAGTTTGAAAGTCTTGGATTTCCATTATGGATAATTAACAAACAAAAGCCATGGTTTTTAGCTTTAACTCTTGTTTCGCTTGAATTAATGCAAAATGGCTATGACCCGCAATACGGACTGGATATGTATTTTCTTTCCAAGGCGAATAATAAAAAGATAAAAGAACTTGAAAGCATTGATTATCAGATAAATTTATTATCTGAGTTTTCCGATATGGAACAGGAAGCTTTTTTGCTTTATTCAATAAAGAACTCAGAAAATCTTTCGAAAGATACAGATGATATTATAAAAGCATGGAGAGAAGGAAATGCTTCAAAGCTTGAATCTATAATAATCAATTCTTTTAAGAATTATAATGGAATGACTTCTGTTTACAGAAAACTGGTTTCCGAAAGAAACGAAAAAATGGCATTAAGAATTGAAAAATACCTTGAATCCAATGAAACCCATTTTATTATTGTAGGAGCAGGTCATCTTGTTGGAAGAGGCGGAATAATTGAGCTATTAAAAAATAAGGGTTATATTGTGGAACAGATGTAGGCAGGTAATTTTGTAAGGAGACCGCTATTTCTTATATTATTATTGACGGATATAATTTAATAGGGACTGCTCACAGAGACCTGAAAAAGCAGAGAGAAACGCTTATAAATTCTCTTATTGAATATAAAAAAAGAAAAGGTCATGAAATAACACTTGTCTTTGATGGCTGGAGATCAGGCTCTGCTAAGGAAAGTCATATAATTACAGGCGGGATTAAAATTATTTATTCAAGAATTGGAGATACAGCAGATTCGGTAATAAAGCGTATTATTTCAAAAGAAAGAAGGGAATGGATTGTTGTTACATCTGATAGGGCAATTGCTGATTATGCCTGGCAGAATGCTTCAATACCTATATCATCAGATGATTTTTATAAGGCTTTATTTATTACTGAGCAAGATTATACAGATGATGAAGAATTAGAATATACTGAAATTAAGAGAAAAGGTAATCCAAGACAATTATCAAAGAAAGAAAAAGCAATTAAAAGGGCATTAAATAAGCTTTAATGAACAGGATTAAACAGATTCTTATTAGAAACAGGCCTGCAGATATAATCTCGATTCTTTTTGTTTCATTCCTTCTGTTTATAACTTTATTTTTCTATTCTGTTTTACCTAAACCAAAATATTTAATTTCTCTTTATACCATATTATTAATTATTCAGTTCATTTTGATAAAAATTAGAAAAAATAACAGAATATTAAATTTTATTTATAATCTTGGATTTCCGTCAGTATGCATTCTTCTTGTATTTGACAGCCTTGAATGGATTGTGCATTATGTAAACCCGAAAGATATAGATCCTTTACTAATTAAGCTGGATTATCTGCTTTTCGGGAACCATCCTACTGTTATGCTCGAGAGGTTTATGAACCCTTTACTGACCGATATTCTTCAGGTTGCATATTCTACATATTACTTCATTCCAATAGGACTGGGGATAATTTTGCTGATGAAAAAAAATGAGGAGAATTTTAACAAATCACTTTTCCTCATCCTTTTGTGCTTTTATCTTTCATATTTAGGATATATACTTTTCCCTGCGCTTGGACCAAGATTTTATCTTAAAGAGCTACAGACTGTTGAATTACAGGGATATTTAATTGCTGAGCCTTTAATTAATTTGCTTAACAGACTTGAAGGCATAAAGCGGGATGCTTTTCCAAGCGGTCATACCGGGATAACAATACTGGTTCTTTATTTATCATGGAAATACAGCCGTAGATTTTTCTGGATTGCTCTGCCTGTTGTATCAGCTCTTATTTTTGCAACTGTTTATTGCAGGTATCATTATGTAGTTGACGTAATTGCTGGATTCATACTTTTTATAATAACAATAGTTATTGGTGAATGGTATTATAAGTGGTGGTCAAAAAAAATATGACTATTTGAACAGGAAGATAAAGGTTGCAAAAATAAAATTATTTTTTCAACCCACGCTTTTAATTTCCATATGCTTTTTGGGGGTTAATTTAAGAGAACTGATTCTTATTTAACTATCCATTGGGTTCCGCAGATATACTTAAAATCGCAGTCAGGGCAGGTTTTCTTCTTATCTTTAGCAGGGTTGAAAGGTAGCAAAGGGTCAATAATTTCATTAAGTAATTTAATTATAATATCTTCAAGAATGCTGTATTTTTGTATCTCTTCATTTTTTTCAAATAAAGGCGCTTCAATGCTTTTCTCAATATATGAGCGTCCAAGAAATAAGAACATAGCCTTTATATCAAGAGGATTTAATCCTGAAAATTTAGAGTATAAAAGAATATAAAAAGGAAGTTGAATGCTTCCTATCGCATCATCCCATGAGCTTCTGTCTTCGGGATTAAGTTTATTGAAATTTATTTTAAGGTAATTTGGTGATGCTCCTGTTTTGTAATCAATAACATAAACTTTATTCCCTCTTTTTTCTATGATGTCAAGCCTGCCTTTTAAAATAAATGAACCTAAGAATATGTTTAAAGATTTTTCTGTATCAATAATGGCTAATCGCTCTTTTGAAATCAACGGCTTATAGTAATTATTTATTAAATCCTTGAGATGGTTTTTTATCTGATATTTAATCAGATATAAAGAACCTTTTGGTTTTGCATCAAAATTTTCTTCAAAGAATTTATCAGTAATTTTAGTTATCTCATTTTCATTAAGGTCTTTTTGTTTTAAAATCCTGCCTTTTTTCCTACCGAAAAATTCTTTTAAAATTGCATGTACAAATTGACCTATATCAGTTCTTTCAATGTCCCCTGAAATTTCTTCTTTCTTTTTAAGTCTTAAAATATAAGAATAGTAAAATTTAAGCTGGCATTTTAAATAAGTATCAAGAGCAGTTGCGTGAAAATGCATATTCTTCAGGAATGATATAGTATCAGGAGTTTTATCTATTTTTTCTGGCAAAGGGTTATCAAGATTAACTTTATATTGAACTGTTTGTATATAATTTTTGATATCAATAACTTTATCTTTTTTCTGCTTCTCCCATATCAATTTTTCGACAAATCTTGACTTTTCATTTTTGTCATTCTCAACAAAAAAAATATTAACTTCATCTGTGCTCTTAATCAGCACATCAAAATAATATTCTGTGAGTTTATCCCTATCAAGATATGTTGGTAATCCAAGCATACGCCTGGTTTTGAAAGGTATAAGCGTATCGTCTTTTCTTGTGTCGGGAATTATATCTTCATTTGCATCAAGTAAATATACTTTTTTAAATTTTATATTTCTCGTTTCAAGAAACCCTAAAATCTGTATGTTCTTTAAAGGTGTGCCTTCAAAAGGATTGTAGGCGGTCATTATATATTTCTTGAAAAAACCGAAATAACTTGATGTTTCAGTGAAACTAAAGTTACCGAGCATTGATTTTTCTATAATATCAAGTTCTCGCAGAAAGGATTCTGAAAAAGGATAAAAAAGCGGATGCAATTTTGCTGTGCTATTGTTGAAAATATAAATTAAAATATCAGAACATTTTTTTGCAAAGTCATTAATGTTTTGAAAATTTATGAATTTATTTATAGTATTTTGATGAATATTTTTTAAGTGCTCCTTTATATCCTGAACTTTAATTATATTTTCAGTATCAGCTATTCTTTTATAAATCTCTCTTAAAATATTTTCATTTTCTTCAATCCCGGTTAATTCAATGAAACTAATGTTACTATCTTTAGAGAATAATTCCTCTATAGTGTGAAACATGATTCTTGTAACTTCAGACCTTCCATTAAAATAAATATTTTTTGTGTAAGGGTGAAGAGCAAATTTAAGATAATCAGGAACATAGACACGGTTTTCATCCATTGAATTTATTAATTCCATAAGATTATTCAAAAACCCAAAAATAGGTGTCCGTTCCAGAGGATAACCCAACGAAATGTTATAATTTTCTTCATTTAAGAAGGATAACCCTTGCCTGATTAAAGGAAATAAAATCTCAGAAGAAGGAAGAACAATTGCAACAGGTGAAATTTCATTGGAAACATTATTTAAATTTTCCTTTATTATTTTACCGAGACAGTAAACCTGACCATGAGAGTCAGGGCTGCTGTAGAGATTAAAGTTTATATCATATTTCTTGCTGCTGACAAAATTATCTATTTTTATTCCTAACTCAAGAAGTTTTTCTTTTAAGCCTGCTCCTTCTTGAAAGATAAAAACAGCATTTTCATTTTTGGAAATATTTCTAAAAAGTATTTTTTCAGAGGTGGTTAACGCAAAAAAACCAGCAAATATCAATCTGCTGTATTGACTTAAATCAATACTATCTATATTTTCGGAGACTTCTCTATATCTGAAAGACCTTGTGGAAAGACCCTGCTCTGAAATTAATCTGTAAAAATTGTCATAGAAAAAAGACAATGACTGCATTCTTTTAAGAGTTTGTTCAGGAATAATAGAACTTTCTTTTAAATCAATCTGTCTAATATTTGATGATTTTATATTTTCAATATATAATTCTTCCAGGTCTCTATATATCTTGAGACCAAGAGGAAAAAAACTATCAGGACTCTGAAAATAATCTCCTCCCATTGGCTCAAGAGCTTTCTTGTGAATGTCATAAAGTATAGCAACAGCATCAATAGTTTTTATTTTAGTGTCTATCCTTATTTTCTGGTATAAAAAGTCAATGAATTCATCCATAGATAAAATCTTAGGAGGAATAAAACTGCTTTTTAGATTATCTGCAATTGACTTAAGAAGAAAATGAGAAGGTCTCTTCCCCGGGAATACAACTAAATTGTTGGAATAATTTTTATCGTCATTTTTAAGAAGAAGAAAAATCTCGTCAATAAAGTTTTTCTCTGGATTAATTACTATTGTATTCAAAAGCAACAATCTCCTTTAAATCAACATATGCGATAATTCCATGTATTTTCTTATCAGGATATATTTCTTTTAAAATTTTCATGTATGTATTTAATTGAGAAGAATATTTATCTTCTTCTCTATCAGTTCCTGTTTTGAAATCAATTACAGTTATTTTATCTCTGTCAATAACAACTCTATCCATTCTGAAAAGTCTGCCTTCATTATCAGAAAATTCTTGCTCAAGAAGAATGATTCTTTCGTTTTTATATTTAAAGAAATCTATCATATTATTGCTATTAAGAAAATTCAAGATGACTTTCTTGATTTTATCCTGCGGGAAATTATCTCCTGTTTCTTTAATAACAATATCTATAATCTTATCTATTTTATCTTCAAATTCATCATATATGTATTCAATATAAGAAAAGACTTTATGAATAAAATCACCTCTTCTTTTCTCAGCCATATTTATCAGGGTGTCAGAACGTATTTGATAAAAATAAGGATTGTAGTAATGTTGAATATTTACCAGACTATGAGTGGTTGAATCTTTAACTATATCCCGCACAGGTTTTTCCGTACTCATATATTTGTCAGAAGGCAATAAATTAATCGGAAACTTTTCCTTTGAATGTTGATAAACACCAATTACATATAGCTCTTCCTCTGCTCTTGTGAAACCTACATAAAGACTATTAAGTCTATTAACTAATTCATTAATGACTTCATTATAATATTGAGTATGCAAGTCCGGATTAGTTAATTTAATTTTATCGGTTATTTTAAGAAGGCTGATATTTTTATCATTTTCATGTGTTATAAATTCAAACCCTCTATTTTTGATTTCATATAACAGCACAATACAAACCGGAAATCCGAGGCCTTTTGATTTATGTATGGTCATAACATGGACAGCATCTATATCAACAGGAATATTAACATCCCACTTTGATTCAACATCTTCCGCATTATTCGCAAATTCAAGAAAATCTTTAATGCTATTCTTACCTTCGCCTTCCATATCCCTTATTGTTTCAAGTATCTTGATAAACACTGCTTCTTCATTTTCCATTATTTCGAAGACCCTGAATTTACAGAAAATCTCGGAAGTAAGGTCATAAAGAGGAAGATACCCTGTGAATTTAAAAAGATCCGCAAAATAACTTCTCCAGATTTCTTCATAATTTTTCTGGAAAGCTTTATAAAGGATTGCGTTTTCTGAATTATTAAAGATAAATGAAATTAAATCTTCTTTTATAATTTGATGCGAATCTTTCTGAAGAATAATACTAAAAATATCTCCAAGCAAAAAAGAGGAAAAGGATAAATTATCAGTTGGCGAATCAAGAAAATTAAGAAGAGAAATTATCTCTCCTGTCACTTTTCTCCTTCTAATATCAAGACTACTATGAGAAATAAAAGGAATATTTTTTTCATTTAACCATGATGTAATTCTTACAGCATCCTCGTTTCTCATTGTAAGTATTGCTATATCTTTATATTTAAAATGCCTGTTGTTAAGGTCTTTTATTAGATCCTGAATCCTGAGTTTTTCTGGCGGGTTTTCTTCATTTTTTTCAAAAAGAACAACCTCAGCATATCCTTCTGACTTTTTGTTTTTGAGTGGTTTCTGAATGTAACTGATAAGACCGCTTTTTTCTCCTGCTAATTTGTGATCCTCAGAATTAAGAAGATTATGTTTAAATACTTCTTCGTTAAATTCAAGAATTCTTTTTAAACTGCGGTAATTTGTATCGAGTTCTATTACTGAATGTTCTGCTGAAGGAAAAGGATTTTTGCTTTCAGCCTCCTTCATGATTCTATAGTCTGCATTACGGAATCCATAAATAGCCTGTTTTGTGTCTCCAACAATAAATAAACTGCCATTCTGAGATAAAGAATTTTCAAGCAGGGGTTTTAAATTATTCCATTGAATTGGTGATGTGTCCTGAAATTCGTCTATGAGATAATGGAAGATGGTTTCGCCGAGCCTGAAATATATATCAGGCACTATTTCCTGGTTTAAGTATTCGGCAAGATATTTGTTAATATCGTCAATGAAGATTATACCCTGCTGTTTTTTGATTATCTCAAGAGTTTTGCAAAATTCACTGTAAATTTTTAGAAAAGGGAAATAATAAGAATAAACATAGAACGTGGTGTATTGTTTAATATATTTTATTACTTCAGACCAGATGTTATATATTTCAGTATATTCTTTAAGCAATTCTCCTTTTCCTGACGGTTTCTTAACAGGCGGGTATTTAATGCCTTTGCCAATTATATCCTGAAGACGATTATCTTTCAGAAAACCAACAAGTTTGTAAAATATAGAATTATTATTAGGTTCAAGTCGGGAATT
The DNA here is from genome assembly GCA_013388435.1 of Nitrospirota bacterium. Classification (GTDB taxonomy): domain Bacteria; phylum Nitrospirota; class Thermodesulfovibrionia; order Thermodesulfovibrionales; family SM23-35; genus DYFC01. The sequence goes on from JACAFE010000052.1 coordinate 19,032, forward strand.
TTTTAGAAGATATTCAATATCTTTTAAAAGTAAAGATAATTTATTTTTTATTAGATTTATATCTTCTGAAAAATCTTCGATTAAAAGTTCTTTGCCGGATGAGGCGAGTTTTCCGTATATTTTAATTATCATATCTATCAATGGAACGGTTGGATCCCATGGATAAGCAGATTCTTTTGATTTTTGTTCAAGAATAATCTTGATAGCATCCAGAAAAAGTTTTGTTTCAGGCGAGCCTTCCCGAACATTTCTTAGAAATCTGTCAAACGAATATTTCATAGTATTTTTTATATCTATAAGAATGTCAAATTCAGGATTATAACCAAAGTCAATTGCTGATGCCTTAAAAACAGTGGTCATGAAACTATCTATAGTTTTTACCTGAAAATCAGAATAATTGCTCAGAATAACTTCTAACATATGTCCGGCTTTTTGGCTTAAATTATTTTTATCAATTGTTATAATCTTGCTAAAGTGATCTATAGCCTCTAACTCTTCAAAATACAACTCTTTAAACAATTTGATGATTCGTTCTTTCATTTCTTTTGCGGCATTGTTGGAGAAGGTTATGGCTAATATATTTCTCGGATTATTCTCTGGTATTTTTTCTGACAATATAAATTGGACATATCTTGTTGTAAGATTATAAGTTTTGCCTGAACCTGCCGATGCTTTAAGTATTTTGAATTGCGGCAGATGTATTTCAGAATCTTTTTCTAATGCAGGTAAATTCATAACAAGAATATTATATACTTTTATACATTTAAAATGAGATTATGGTATAAGAAAAAAACTAAAGGAGAAAAGGTATAAATTGCCTTTTCTCCTTTAGCCATGATCTATATTAATTAAATCTATTCTGAAAGTATAAAGACTTCTACTCTTCTGTTGTTGGCTCTTCCTTCTTTGGTTTTGTTTGAATCAACGGGCTTTAACTCTCCATAACCAATTGAGGATATTGATGCCTCACTGCAGCCGCCTTCTTTTACTATATATTTTCTAACAGCCTCTGCTCTTTTTTCTGATAGCTTCTGATTATATTGTTCGGTACCAATACTATCAGTATGACCCTCGAGCTTGACTTTTGCCTGTGGATATTTTTTAACAAAATCAACAGCTTTTTTTAACTGTGGAATGTCAATATCCTTAATAATAGCTTTATCAAAGTCAAAATGGAGTAAGAGAGTCATTTTGTCAATTATTCTGGGAGCAGGAGCAGGTGGAGGTGGAGGAGGCGGGGGGCATAAAGCATTTGTCTTAATTAACGCATCCTTTGCGATAGCTATGGATTCCTTTGTTCTGCATGACCAGTAAATTTCCCATGCTTTGTCTCTTAGACCCTTTGCTTCAGCAAATTCTTTTGGACATTGTTTGTCTTTGCCGGCATTCTGTGCATCAACTATAGCCTTATCTGCGTTAATTAGTTCAACAGGATGATACCCAACTCCATTTTTTGGGGAATATACATATCCCGCACAACCAATAATAAAAGCAAGTGAGAAGCACAAAAGTAATAATATAAGTTTTCTTCTGTTTTTTGCTTCCATTCTTAAGCACCCCCTCATATTTTTAATAATTAGATGTTTGCTGCGTAATGTCAAAAGTTAATCACAGAGAACACCCAGCAAAAATCTATGCCATCGGTGGTTTCCTATTCTTTCCTATTTTTTCGTGAAACTTTTGACATCACTGTTTACAGCTAAGTTCAAAATTCACCTCCTTTATAACAGATATGTTTAAGTATTTATTTAACTGCTGTAAGTTTGTTATTCTGTAAGGCAAACTTCAAGGTAACATCTTCAGTTGGACAGCATAATGGCTCTTTTTTCTTATGACGGAGCATATCTACCATAATTAGACCATTTTGAATTGAAAGGGATTTAATTTTAACTCTGTCACCAAGAGGTACTGTTGAAATATTTCTTGTTTTACCCTTTTCTTTAATGACAAAAGCGAGATCATAATAAAAGCTCGCGGTTCCTGTTGTTGTAACAAGTATAGCAGCAGCTCCATCTTTACCCGAAACCTTTCCAAATGCAGTGTGATTAGTTAATGCAACCATAGTTTCGGTTAATGATTTAGGAGCATTCTTTTTTCTAAAAAGACCCCGGATAAGTTTCGCATTGCCTTTATATGCAGATAGAGAGGTATATTCAGCTTCTTCAAGGTCTTTTAAACTAAAACCTGAAATTTCTTTTTGGATTGCAACGTAAGGAGTTTTTGTCTCTATCTGTACTTTAGCTGGTTTTAGAGGTTCTTTTTTTTCTGCCTGAGGTTGCTCTTTTATTTCAGGAGTCATAGTCTTGCAGCTGTATAGAGAAGTTAATGATATAATGGTTGCAAAAATTACCAGTAAATTTAAAATACCCCTAACAGTAAATAAATTTTCTCTCATAAAACTCTCCTTTTTTAATATTTGGTTGTTATTTTAAAATTGCCCTTTATTCAAATAATATTAACTGACAAATAATATAGCAAAAATGAAATAAAAAAGGAATGTAAAAACTGCGACCAAGTTGCTTTTCAATGTTTGCATTGTTTGGGTTAAACATTTTAAGCTATGGTAAAATTTTATCAAGACGTTATAAATATTGAAACGGAGGAAAAATGAAAACAGTTTTAGAAAAAGTAATTAATGGAAAGATTATACGCATTGTTCAGGGTGATATAACGGAACGCAAAGTTGACGCAATTGTTAATGCAGCAAATTCTCATTTACAGCATGGTGGCGGGGTTGCCGGGGCAATAGTAAGAAAAGGAGGAATGATAATACAGGAAGAGAGCAACAGAATAGGATTTGTTCCGGTTGGAAAAGCAGCTATTACTTCAGCTGGAAGCCTTCCGTCAAAATTTGTTATTCATGCTGTTGGTCCGAAAATGGGAGAAGGAGATGAAGACAATAAATTAAAAAACGCTATATGGAATAGTCTTAAACTTGCGTCAGGAAAAGCTTTGAAAAGTATTTCGATACCTGCGATAAGTTCCGGTATATTCGGTTTCCCGAAAGACCGTTGTGCAATGATTCTTGTGAATCAGGCGGTTGAATTTTTAAGGAAAAGTCCTGATACCAGTCTGGAAATAATAGAATTTTGTTTGTTTGATGAACAAACAGTAAAATATTTTGAAAACGAGTTAAAAAAATATTAATATTTTATTTAAGTCCTTGAAAAAATTTGCTAAATCTGTGAAAATTAATCCTAATATTGAATCTGCGGAGGTAATTATTGGAGTATTACAAACATGATGTTATAGTTATAGGTGCCGGTCCTGTTGGTAGTTATACTGCATTTTTACTTGCAAGAAAAGGTATTAATGTAGGTTTATTTGAAAAGAATGAAACAATAGGAGAAAACGTTAATTGTAGCGGCATTATAAGCAAGGAATGTTACGACAGGTTTAGTCTTCCTGAAAGGTCTGTTATAAGACCTGTCAAAAAAATAAAAGCGTATTCTCCTTCCGGGAACTATATTCAATATAACTCCGAATATCCTCTTGCATATATTGTTGATCGTTCAAGTTTTGATAAAGAAATTAATAAAAGAGCTAATAATTCAGGTGTTACTACATACCTGGGGAGTAAAGTTAAGTATATTGGAAACACTCAAAAATCATTTTGCATAAGAGTTGTCTCAAAAAATAGTGAGGAAGAATTTAATTCGAGGGTTGGAATCATTGCTACGGGTTTTGAATTTAATAACTTATTTTTAAACAGAACAAAATTTAAGGATTTTCTTTTTGGGGTTCAGACCGAAGTTGATTTTGAGAACAACGATAATGTTGAAGTTTTTTTAGGTAAGAATATTGCACCTGGTTCATTTTCATGGGTAATACCTTCGGTTAAAGGATATGCGAAAATAGGCATGCTTGTTAAAAGTAGGCCGGTTGATTGTTTAAAGAATTTTTTGAATTCACATTTAATTTCTCCGAGAGTTAAATCATGGGATGGAGTAATGAAGTGCAGCCCTGTCCCGATTAAACCCATTCAAAAAACATATTATGAAAGAACACTGATTGTTGGTGAAGCAGCAGGTCAGGTAAAAGCGACAACCGGCGGCGGAATATATTTTGGCCTTATATGCGCAGAAATTGCTGCGCAGACTGTTATTAATTCTTTTAAAAATAACAATTTTACCGAAGAGTATCTAAAAGTTTATGAGAACAAATGGAAAAAAATCTTATCTACAGAGTTAAAAGCCGGACTAATACTCAGGAATATATTCTCAAAGCTTTCCGATAGACAGATTGATAAGCTTCTTGATCTTGCAAAAAGAGATGGGATTATGCCAATTATTAAAAATTCAGGTTTTGACTGGCATAAAGAAATAATTTATTATATGATAAATCATCTTATGCCAAAGAATATTTTCAAATCTTAACCTGTAAGTTTTAAAGCTATTTTAGCAACGTGTCTGCCCTGAAAACGCGCTGCTTCAAGTTCATTTTCACTCGGCATTCTTTCACCTTTCGGTCCTGCGATAGTTGAAGCTCCATATGGGGAGCTGCCTGTAATTTCATCTATTCTCATCTGCCCCTGAAAAGTGTAAGGTAACCCAACTATAATCATCCCGTGATGCAATAGTGTATTATAAAAACTTAATATGGTGGACTCCTGTCCTCCGTGTTGTGTGTTTGAACTCGTAAAGACACTGCCGACTTTTCCAACAAGAGCAGCCTGCGCCCACAGGCTGCCTGTTGAATCAAGAAACTGTCTCATTTGACCGCACATATTCCCAAATCTTGTAGGAGTCCCAAATATAATGGCATCAGCAGAAGCGAGTTCATCGAGTGTGCAAACAGGAATATGAGAAAATGCTTTTTGTGCTTCTGAAGCTTTCATTTTATTTAATATTTCTTCAGATAGTGTCTCTGGAACTCTTCTTAAAATAGCTTCAGCAGTAGAAACTTCATTAACACCTTTGGCAACAGCTTCAGCCATTTTATAGATGTGGCCATACATTGAATAAAATAATATCAAAACTTTCATGCTTCAAAGCTCCATATTAAAATATTTTCAGAAAATTTGCATTTATTTCATTATGAATACCTTATGTTTTTCGAGTATTTTCCTGAATTCTGGATGCTTTCTAACATTGTTCAGGTCTGTATCGGTTCTGAGAGCATCATAATTATTAAACCCGAGTTCAAGAGCCCTGTCAAGTGAATCAAGAGCTCTATCGAGTTGTTTCTGCAATGAATATAGTGCAACAAAATTATAGTGAACTGTTGGATTATTCGGATTGATTTCTTCGGCTTTCTTTAAATCATCAAGAGCTTTATTAAATTTGCTTTGCTGCATATAAGCAACAGCTCTGTTAGAATAAGCAACATCGTAGTTTGGATATTTCTGAATAGCTACTGTAAATTCTTTGATAGCATTGTCATAATCATGAGTTCTAAGGTAGTTCATCCCTTGTTGAAGGCTGAGCTTTGCTTCAGTTGGCACTGATGCCTGTGAAGTTGGATCCGTGCTTCCTTTCCCAATTTGTGCAGGGGGATGGGTTGCAGTTTGTGGCATCTGTTCTGTAGCAGGTTTTGTTTGAGGCACTGCAACAGGTTCAGCTGTTTTTGGAGCTTCTGTTTGTTTTTGCTGCTGACAGCCTGTAAAGATTAATCCAATAAATAATACAGAAATTAAAACCGGGACAAAATTAGTTTTTCTGAACATTTAAGATTCCTCCTTTTAATAATTTATTTTTTCTTTGCAAGTTTCATATCCCAGTTGGGAGTAGTTGCAATTACCTGTGGATTCTGATCAATGTCTTCACCTTTTTCCTGCTTAACTCTTTTTGGAACTAGCGGCTTGGCGTGATAAAAAGCTTTCTGTACCGAGCCATTATAACGGTTCAAGCCATCAAGAAAATAATATGTGAATATACTATTATTCAACTGATCCGATTCCCATGATTGTTCCCCGGGACCGCTTGCGCCTATTAATACATTCCCCCAGCCATCATCCGAATCAATATAAGATTTAGGCGATGATTTTTGGTGTGGTTCGTCTTCAAAAACAATATCTTTGGCACCGAGCAATCTTTTAGCATATTCCTTTGAAATTCCATATCCTTCATTATCACTTGCGCCAAGAGATTTTCCACCTGGAGGCAGAAAACCAGGCACTTTTCTGTAAGCGCCGTTACTATAACATGCATCAAGAATCATAACAAGTCTTTTAGCCCTGAGATTTTCTATAAAATCTCTCAGCATGTTTTCAGAAATTGCGGTGCGCCATACTTTTTCACGGGGTTTAACTTCAGTGTCATAGGTTACAATGAATACGCCTCCAAACTTATCAGGCGGTGTTCCGTGACTGCTCATGTAAATGGTAACAAGGTCATCCTGCTCAGCAATGTTTCTGATTTTATTTAAAGCATTAGCAATGTTATCTCTCGTTGCATCTCTGTTGGTAAGAAAGGTTACATTTTGTTTCAGAAAACCGCCGCGTTTCGGGTCAATAAGAAAATTGTAGAAACTTCTCGCATCATGAACTGCAAAATTAAGGCGGGGTATGCCCTGAGATTCTGCTTTAAATTCTCCAATACCAACAACTAAAGCATATCTGTTTTTGATCGGACCTGGGATGCCGGAACCTTTTACTTCAGGGGTTAAGACTTTTGCTCGTGAAAAAAGGTCAGCAAATCTTTTTTCCCATGTTTTTACTCTAATGTTTTCAGGTGTTACAGGAGATACCCATTTAATCCCGACAACTGTTTGGGCTATTGAAAAAGCTCTGTCAACTTCATCTTCATCTTCGTATTCGCCTTTAAGTTCTATTCTTCCGAATCTATCAAGCACAGCATAACCACGTGGAACATTATTCCTCTGAAGAAGGTTATTTATCTGTTCAATATGTTGATTCGTAACAGGAGATTGTTGAGAGTGAACTTCTGTAAAAGAAAAAACAAAAAAAGTGATAATTAAAAGTAAGTAAATAAATTTAAGCCTGGTCATGCCTTACTCCATTTGATATTACTCTAACTTATCCGCATGTAATTAAGCATTGCAACGCCCTTTTTGACAGTAAGCTCTTTTGATACCTGATCTTCTTTACCTTGCGCGGCAATTTTAAGAGTTATGCGATATTTTCCTTCAGGAACGTCTGATGGTATATCAAAATTACCTTCAGCTTTTCTTGTCCCCAATGATGATGTAATTACATTGTCAACCGAACCGAGTTCTTTCCATTCGTTTTCGGATGGATTGTAATAATGAAGGATTCTTGTTTCAGTTACTTTCACTTCCTGTGTTCCCTCGGGCGCCATTATAAAATATGAACCATTCATCTGAACTCTGCCACCCGGTGAGACTGCTTCAGGATTAAGATAAAATTTGTCTATTTTTGTGATATTTCCCTGAGAAGAGGTGTATCCTATTTTCTGGGCTGTTTCTCTTGCACCGGCAACAGGATAACTATTAAGATCAGAATATACAGAAAGACAATGCCCCCATGCAATTGCAAATGCAATAGCACCACCAGCAGCAGCACCAATAGCTGCTGTCTCCCATTTAGCGCCTTTACCTCCGAGAAGACTTCCGAGTATTGCACCACCTACTGCTCCGGCAGCTGTATATCTTGCGATACATGTCTTTTTTGCTGATTCACGTTCTTCAGGTGTAAGAGCTGTTCCAGAAGGAGGGAGCGGAGCACATGAAGTAAAAAGAAAAACTGTTATCAGAAAAATAATTGTATGTCTGAAAATTCTGATTTTCATGTGCTTTTCCTTTCTAATTATGTTTTAATTTTATTTGTAATGTAAGTATTCCGCCATCTGCTATTGTTGATGCAGGAATTACTCCATAATTTGAACCTGCAGAAGATTCAAGCACTATATCTTTCATTCCTCCCTGAACAGGTTTCCATCCATTTTTTGGAGAGATAACTGCATAGGTGTTTTGCATGGAATCTTCAACAACTATGTCTTTTGCACCCTTATTTCTCAAACTTTTAGCACCTTCAAGAGAAGCTACGATTGAGGGAGGCGGAGGAAGTTCTGTATTGCTTGCTGTTGATGTTGACGAAGGAGGTGTATAAGAAGGAGGGGTGTTTGAAGGAGGAGTTGAAGCAGTTGTTGTTTGATTTCCAGCAGGATATTGTTGATCAGAAAGCATCACAAGAATTGTCTCAGTACCTGGTGTTCCTGTGAATAAGAAATTTGTATTTTTAGGTATTTCATGCAGAGTGAATGCTTCGACATAATCATTGAATAGCAGATTGGTTCTTCCTGATGAGCCAATATTATATATTGTCATATATCCCGGTCTATTGGTTCTGATAAGCATTTTTATTCTTTCGCCAGATTTGAATGCTCTTGTTTTTGGAACTACTTTAAACTGACCATCATCAGAAAGTAAAAGGAGTTGATATGAAATACCTGTATATTTTTCTTTTGGTTCAGTTATTGCTGAGGAAGTTTTTGTTTTGGCATGTCCTACTGACATTCCAACAGAGGGCCCTTCACCTGAGTCAAAAATTGCTTTTGCTCCTTTGATTTCTTTTGCTCCGGCAATTCCAGCTATGAGTAGCGTTGATAAAAATAAAGCCGCCAGCAGATTGATAAAACTTTTCCTTAACATAATAATCCCTCCTTTTTAATTAGACTCGTTTCTGTTCAATAAATCGAGCCATGTTAAAGTAAACTTTTTTAGAAATAATGAATCCCGAGATATTTTTATTATTCCAGTCAATTTTATAAATTAATACAATAACAATGTAAAAATTAATATATTGTTTTATATTAAAAGATAATTTGTTTTTATTCAATTAGATTATATAAATTACATATGAAAAAATATCTTGAGCCTTACCTTCATGTTTTTAAAAGCAGAACAATTGCAATTGTTTCTCTGATGGGTTTTGCATCCGGGCTTCCATTGGCATTAAGTGGGGGAACATTGCAAGCATGGATGACTGTTGAAGGAATTGATCTAAAAACAATAGGTATATTTGCGCTTGCCGGACTTCCATATACATTAAAATTTCTATGGTCTCCTTTTATGGACAGGTTTATACCTCCGTTTTTGGGAAGAAGAAGAGGCTGGATTCTTTTCACACAAATACTTCTTGTTTTAAATATTGTTTTGCTTTCTTTTAGTTCACCATCAAATGCTGTTATGACTGTTGGATCCCTTGCGCTCTTCATAGCTTTTACTTCAGCATCACAGGATATAGTGATAGACGCCTATCGTACCGATGTATTGCAGGAAAAAGAAAGGGGAGTGGGAGCAGCAGTTTTTGTGATGGGATATCGGGTAGCAACTCTCATATCTGGAGCTTTTGCTTTAATAATGTCTGATTATATAGGATGGCGAAATACTTATCTTGTTATGGCTCTAATAATGTTTTCAGGAATATTAACGACTTTGTTAGCAAAAGAACCTGATGGGAAAGTGATACCCCCATCAAGTATGAAGGAAGCTGTATGGGGTCCGCTCAAAGATTATTTTTCAAGAGAATCAGCAATTGCTTTGCTTCTCTTGATTGTTCTTTATAAATTAGGAGACGCTTTTGCAGGCACGCTTACCACACCTTTTCTTCTAAGGGGTATGGGCTTTACACCATCTGAGGTAGGTACTATCAATAAAGGCCTTGGATTTTTGTCTTTGATAATTGGAGCCACAATTGGCGGAACATTGATGATTAAACTTGGCCTGTATAGAGCTCTTCTTTTATTCGGAATATTGCAGGCTGTCTCGAATCTTTCATTTATGGTTCTTGCATGGATTGGTAAAAGCTATGGAATGCTAATATTCACAATAGCTTTTGAGAACTTTAGCGGGGGAATGGGAACAGCGGCTTTTGTATCTCTAATCATGGGAATGTGCAATCATCGTTTTACAGCAACACAATATGCTTTATTATCATCCCTTGCAGCATTGGGAAGAATTTTTATAGCTCCGTCATCAGGTTTCCTCGTAGAATCAATAGGCTGGCCTGGATTTTTCTTTATTACATTCATTTTTTCTATACCGGGACTATTGTTACTTTATAAGTTGAGATTTAGTATTTTAAATATTGAGGAAATCAAAATTAGATAAACTAATAACATAAAAAATTAGTGGAAGTATGCCCGAAGCATTAAAAATTTAATTCAGAATATTCAAATAAATTAATTAATTGTAAAATATGCTGCGATTGCAATTTTTTTTATAATAAAGGAAAATAAATATTATGAAATATAAAAATAAAATAATTGCTATCCTCTTTATTTTGAGTTTCTTATTCGCTCATTCTGCAATAGCTCAGAATAATATTCAAATAAAATTGTATGTTGGCAGCGATACATGTAAAAAATGTCATGAAAAGGAATACGAAAGCTTTATTAAATATGCTAAAAAAAGCAGGTCTTATGAGAGTATAGAAAGACTCAAAAAAGGTCTTACACCAGAGGAAATTAAGGGATGCTATGCATGTCATACAACTGGATATGGAAAACCGGGTGGATTTGTAAGCATGGAAAAAACACCGTATCTTAAGAATGCAGGCTGTGAAGTATGCCACGGACCCGGGAGTATTCATGTTAAGACAATGAAACCAGAATATATAAAAAGAAAGATGACAATGAAAGACTGTGAAGAGTGTCATATTTCAGAAAGAGTTAGAGCATTTAGATATAAGCCATTAATTCACGGAGGAGCTCATTAAATCTTAGAACTTAAAAGGTTAGATTAAAATGTTTGATTTTATTAGAAAACATCTTGGCTATAAGATAATGGCAGTGATGTTAATTATTATCCTGATGGAGTTTTTGTCAGAAATTTACATGAGAATATATTTCGGAACAAAAGACAGGCTTGAAATCGCTGCCACAATAAGCCGGGAACTGGCTGATGCGATTTATGCTGGTATTAAGTATCCCATGGAACTTGGTGATAGTGAAGCTATTAAAAGAGGGCTTGCTGATATAAGTGAAAAAATGAAGGATGTGGAAGTTTTTATATGTGATTATGAACAGGAAGTTGTATATTCAACACAACCTGATAAGTTAAATAAAAAACTTTCAGATACAATAAAAGATAAATCAATATCTCAAACATTGACTCAAACCTTGCAAACTGGTATAGAACCTGTTTTTGACCCAAGAAATCCGTATGAAGATATAATTGATGGCAAAAGACACCTTTTTGTAATGAGGCCTATTTTGAATGAAAAAGATTGTTATCATTGTCATGGTTCTTCAAGAAAAGTATTAGGAGGCATAGTTGTCAAACTTGATGCTGAAAAGACTTATGCTCAGGTTGTTGCTCAAAGAAACAGGACCATAACAATTGTTTCAATACTTATACCAGTATCTATAGCTTTAATATATTTTATGATTAATAAACTTGTCAGAAAACCCGTTGAATCTCTTGCTGAAAAAGCGAAAAAATTTGCTGAAGGAGATATGTCAGTTTCTGTGGATGTTAAAACAGAAGATGAAATAGGAATATTAGGCAAGACCTTTAATTATATGGTAGATAGCGTTTCTTCTTTTAGCAAGAAACTCGAAGAAGAAGTAAAAAGAAAAACAGCTTTGCTTAATGAAAGAACACGTCTTTTAGCACTTCTTGAACGCGCCAATAAAGACTTAAGAGAACTCGATAAACTAAAATCTACTTTTCTTGCAAATATGTCTCATGAACTTCGCACACCTATGAACGCTATTATAGGATATACTGATTTATTAATTGACGGAGTTGACGGACCTATTAATGAAGATCAGGAAAAAAGCCTTAAGAAAGTAGCAGCCAATGCAAGACATCTCTTACAACTAATAAATGACGTACTTGATATATCAAAAATAGAAGCAGGGAAAATGAAACTCTCTATTAAAGAGATTGACCTGAAATGGCTTGTTGAAACAATAATTCATACGTTTGAACCTCAGCTTAAGGTTAAGGGTTTATATTTAAATATTGAAATCCCTGAAGGTCTTCCACTGGTTTACGGAGATGAGGATAGAGTTAAAGAAATTATAATAAACCTGATTTCAAATGCGATTAAATTTACTCATAAAGGCGGGATAACAATTTCTGCGAAAATATCTGAACGTGGAATAAAGCCTGGAGAAGAACCTATTTTTATGGAGGTTTGTGTTTCTGATACAGGCATAGGAATTAAAGAGGAGGATATAGGAAAAATATTTGACAAATTTGTTCAGGTAGATCTTACAACTGTACGTCAGTATGAAGGAACTGGTCTTGGGTTAAGCATTGCGAGAGGACTTGTAGCTCTCCATAAGGGGGTTATATGGGTAGAGAGTAAATATGGTGAAGGCAGTAAATTTTATTTTACGCTTCCTTTAAAAAGAGAGATACTTGAAAAACCAACACCCGTGATTGAGACAAGGATGGCTGAGGCTTTGGCAGATTATTTTGATAAACCTGTTGAAGATTTTCTCAAAGAGCCTGAATTTGCAGGGAAACCTATAAGATGCTGGGAATCTATTCGTTGCGGTCAGCCCACTTGTCCTGCTTATGGAAGTCCTGAAAGCCGTTGCTGGCTTATTATGGGCACACATTGCTCGGGCATGAAATTAGCAGCGTATCCTGAAAAAGTAGATTTCTGCAAAGGATGTGAATTAATTAAAAACATAGTGAAAGAATCCTCAGATATTTTAACTGATACGGATATTTTGAAAGCAGCTGGCGCTGAGAAAAAAACTATTCTTGCAATTGATGATAATCCGGATGCAATTGATATTATTAAAAAGTATCTTGGAGATGATTATATTGTTATAGGACTTTTAAGTGGTGAAAATGCTGTTGAGAAGGCAAAAGAAATTAAGCCTATGGCAATAACTCTTGATATAATGATGCCTAAAAAAGACGGCTGGCAGGTTCTAAGAGAGCTTAAAAAAGATGCTCAAACGCAGGATATACCTGTAATAGTATTATCTATTGTGGATGATCAAAGGCTCGGATTCAGTCTGGGAGCTGCTGAATATCTTTTGAAACCAGTGGATAAAAATGTTCTTCTCAAGAAACTCAAAGCATTTGATAGAAAATCGAAAATTAAGAGAGTATTAATAGTTGATAATGATATTGAAACAGTTAAATCAATTGGTAGTATGCTCGAGGAGGAATCATATCAGGTTAAGACTGCTTATAATAGTGAAGATGCAATATCATCTATAAGAAATTATAAACCGGATCTCATTGTTGTTAATCTAACTATGCCGGTTACGGGGTTTGATGTTATTGAGTATATAAAAACTGATAAAGATGCAAAAAATATCCCTGTAATTGTATTAACTCAGAAAGATCTTTCAGAAAAAGAAATTGAGGAGCTTAATGGAAGAATAAAGGGTGTCTTGAATAAGGTTGTTATGGAAAAAGAAGATCTTATCAATGAGCTCAAGAAGGTAATCGGAATAGAAGGAATTAATTAATATTTTTTTGAAAAATTTAGCTATAAAACATTTCTCTGTTATTCAGGAAGGCTTGATTTTGCTTTACTTTGCCGTTAAAAAAAGAATTACTAAAATAGGAATAAATGCGTTATATTATATTAGTTTCAAATCAGGAATAAATAATGGAAGAAGAGAAAAAATTACCTTTAAGAAAGATTCTTGTTGTTGAAGACAATCAGGATAGCCGTGAGTTAGTAGTTAAAGTTTTAAAAAACAAAGGTTATCAAATGATTGAGGCTGAAGATGGAGAACAGGCTATTGAAAAAGCTATAGCTGAATCTCCAAATCTTATTTTACTGGATATTTCATTGCCGAAATTGAGCGGTTATGAGGTTGCAAAAAAACTCAAGGAAATGGATGAGTTTAAAGACATACCCATCATTGCTTTTACAGCCCATGCTATGAAAGGAGACAGAGAAAAAGTTTTAATTGCAGGATTTGAAGGATATATTTCAAAACCAGTAAATGTTAGAGAACTTCCAAATCAAATCAAATCATATCTAAGAGGAAAATGGGAGAGCGTTCTGGGTGGAGAACAAGAATAAGATTCTAATTGTTGATGATGCAGTTGATACAGTTGAGCTTTTAAGAAAACGTTTTAGAGCAGAAGGTTATGATACTGATGAAGCTTATAATGGGGAAGAGGCACTTCAAAAAGTAAGTGAATACAATCCTGATTTAATTGTGCTTGATGTTATGATGCCTAAAATCGACGGCTACGAAGTCTGTCAGAGACTTAAATCAGATGAAAAAACCCGTTATATTCCGATTCTTATGCTTACTGCAAAAGGGGAGGTTGAACACAAAGTCAAAGGGCTTGATATCGGAGCTGACGATTATATGTCCAAGCCTTTTGACTACAAAGAACTATCAGCCCGTATCCGCTCTTTGTTATCTCTAAAAACAGCTCATGAGAAAAAGGTTGTTGAAGTTAAGTCAAGTGCTCTTGAACAGATGATGGATCAGGTAGCTCATGAAATAAGAAATCCGTTAACATCAATTGGAGGTTTTGCAAGAAAAGTATTTAGCAAGCTACCTGAAGATGATCCTAACAGAAAATATATGCAATATATAATTGAAGATGTTACAGTGCTTGAAAGTATGATAAAACAACTGATAGAGCTTAAAAGTCTTTCTATTTCTAATAAAGAACCTTCTGATATTAATGAAATTCTCAAAGAAGCTTTAAGTGTGTTTGAGCAGGATTTTATTAATAAAGGTGTACATTTGAATTTGGATTTAATGGAAAATCCACCAGCAGTTATAGCTGACAAAAAACTACTTAAAAGAGCTTTTTGTAATATTATCAAAAATGCAATTGAGGCTATGGAGCACGAGCCCAGAATATTAAAAGTTGTCACAAAATTAGTTGATAGTAATCTTAATATAGAAATAACAGATACAGGAAAAGGTATTGAAAAGGAAAAGATAAAAAATATTTTTGATCCATTGGTAACTTCGAAAGTTTATGGACCTGGTTTGGGCTTGACTTTTGCAACAAAAATAATTCAGGATCATCAAGGTTCCATTAAGGTTGAAAGCGAAGTTGGACATGGAACAACATTTATAATAAGCTTTCCTACAAAATAAAATTATTTAGTTTTTAAAGTTCTAATTCGTGCTATCTCTTCCTGATAACCATAAATATGAGCTCCAGCACTATAAGCATACATTGGCCCGTTTTTAAGATTTGCCTCACTTGCTACATATTGCTTTAATAATTCAATGCCTCCAAGATTTGTTGGAAACCCTGCCCAAATATCCCATGACCTGAAATATGCTGTTACAGTAAGAATAAGGTCATTTTTTGATGGAATTGTTTTGAAATCAAGAAGTCTTAGACATGGCGGATCAATTTTGCCATCTTTACCATAACATATATCAAGGTCTTCAGGAGTACCTATTTCAATTGCAGCTTGATTGGTTAATGGGGTTTCTTTAAGTATATCAATGACGCGTTCAAGCTGTGTCCCACCTTTGGGCATTTTGTGCTGGATTCTGCTTGCGTATGTATATGTTTCATTTTCTGCAAGCTCAGGATTCATTAAGTAATTTGTAAAATAATCCTCAATATATTCCATTGTTGTAGGAGCTGGAATTCCAAGTCCGGGAGGTATTACCGGAATCATATCATAATAAGGATGCTCAATAAAAACTGCTATTCCGGGATACTGGAGCCTGTATTGTTCATTTTCAAAAGAGCCTCTCTGTATGTTTTGTGAATAAGCTCTGTCAAATAAATTATAAATAAGCTGAAACCATGCGTCTGAAATTGTTTTTGCGTTAAGGCAATAAAGATGCATAACTTTCTCCTTTTTTACAATAAAATCATCAGGGTAAATCCGCCAGAGGCGGATAAACCTAAATTTTAGTTATCTGTATATTTTTAAATTAATCTTTTCGTTCAAATGCTTTTGCTCCAAAGAATACAAAAATTATTGATGTAAATATGATTACTGCGAGACTTGTTTTAAAAGAAAAATCAGGAGTCATTCTACCACCAATTGAGGGTAAAATAACATGTTTAATTGCATCAATTCCATATGTTAGCGGATTGAGTTTTGATATAAACTGAAGTACAGGTGGAAGCATTTTAACAGGATACATTGCTCCTGATAAAAAAAACATAGGCATAATAATAAAGTTCATTATAACACTGAAACTCTCATAGCTTTCATAAAAAGTAGCGATTACTATCCCGAATGCTGAAATGCAAAAAGAAAGCGTTGCACAAATAATGATGGCTTCAATTAATTGTATAATGCCAAGCTTCAGACCAAGAAAAGGGAAAAGAGCAAGAATAATAACAGCCTGTATTGTTGATACTATAGTGCCACTCAGCGCTTTTCCTATTACTATTGAAAATCTTGAAACAGGTGCAACAAGTATTTCTTTCATAAATCCAAATTCTTTATCCCATATAATTGAAATAGAAGAAAATATTGAGCTGAATAGAATGGTCATGCCTAAAATTCCCGGAAATATAAATTGAGTATAGGGAACTCCTGATTCATCAGGCACAAGTCTTGATATTCCAGCACCTACAATAAAAAGCCAGAGCAAAGGCCTAGCTAATGCTGAAAAAAGCCTGCTTTTTTCTCTTATAAATTTTTTAAATTCACGTGCTACTATTACATAAACAGCATTTAATTCCAAAAAACCTCCAGATATTTAACTGTATTTCTGGTTTAATGTCTTCTTTTGTATACTCTTACTGATTCCTTAGATGAATTGCTCTCAGATAAGTCTTCTTCTCTTATTGTTTTTCCAGTAAGTTTTAGAAATACATCATTCAAAGTTGGTCTCTGTATTTTTACAGAAAGAACTTTATCTCCAAGTGATCTTATCAGCTCAGGGATGCAAGTTTCTCCTTGATTGCAGGTCATATAAAGTTCATTTCCTTTTTCAGATACCTGAAGCTTAAGCAGTCTTTCAATTTGATCCCTTGCAAGAATATTGTCTTTTGTTATTATAGAAACTACATCCCCTCCTATTATTTTTTTGAGTTCATCAGGTGATCCAGAAGCAATTATTTTACCATTGTCAATTATTGCAATTTTGTTACATACCTCAGCTTCTTCCATGTAGTGGGTTGTCATGAAAATAGTAACATTTTGTTCTTCTGGCAATTTGATTATGAATTCCCAGAGATTGGCTCTGCTTTGAGGATCGAGTCCCAGAGTAGGTTCATCTAAAAAAAGTACACGAGGATTATGTATGAGTCCTCTTGCAACTTCGAGTCTTCTTTTCATACCTCCGGAATATTTTTTTACAAGTTCGTCTTTTCTTTCATATAAACCTACAAAATTCAGTACAGAATTAACTCTATTTTTTATATTGGACTTTGGCACATTATATAAATAAGCATGAAATACAAGGTTTTCATATCCAGTTAAATCTTTGTCAAGAGTGGAATCTTGAAAAACTATACCTATTGATTTTCTGACTTCAGAAGGATATTTCATACAATCATAACCTGCAATATATGCATTTCCTGATGTTGGAGAAAGCAATGTGCACAATATACTGATAGTAGTGGTTTTCCCTGCGCCATTAGGACCTAAGAAACCAAAAATAGTGCTTTCTTCAACTTGAAAAGAAATGTCATTAACTGCTGTGATATGATTGTAACGTTTTACAAGATTCTGTACTTTAATTACCATTTTATTATGTTATTAGTTGTTTACTCTTTGCTCTTTGCTTTCAATGGGGTTGTTATAAAATAATAGATTTTTTCGCAATATCTATGTTATTTCAATTGCTTTTTTGGGGTGCACGACCTTTTTTCATTCGGCTTTCATCTATAAAAGCTTGTTTTCGGAAGAATAAAAAAAATAACAATCAGCCAGACTGCAAGAGCTATAATCCAAATTATTGTATCCCAATGCATATAAACTCCTTAAAAAAAAGTTATTTGTTGCCAATTAATTCATTTATTGCGGAGGCATCTTTGAAACCTCTTATTATCCTTCCATCAGGCAAGACCATTGCAGGTGCTCCGGTAATTCCTATTTTTTTGACAAGTTCTATATTTTTGTCAATTGATGGAGCAAGACATTTAGCAGCAGGCAAGGGCTTCTTTTCATAAGCATCCTCGAGAAGTTTCAAAGAATTTTCACAAACTATAGCTTTAGATTTTTCATAAGCCTGAGGATGAATATTTACAAGGGGAGCAAGCTTAATATAAAAAGCAATGTCTTTTCTGTCTTTAACTACCTTCTTCATCTCCTGATGAAGTTTAGCGCAGAAAGGTCAGTCAGGATCATCAAATACAATAATTTTTTTCTTTGCATTCTTTGAACCAAGAACAAGCGCATCATTTAAAGGTATTTTTGATACATCAATTCTGTTAATATCAGTTAATCTATCCTGTGTGATATTTTTTTTGTCTTGAATTGTCATTAATGACCCTTCAAAAATATGTTTTTTTGAAAGGTCCATATAAATAATGCCTTTTTTCCCGTTTATTTCAATTTCTATTTCCCACAGATAACTGACAGGCCCTTTTTTTATATTAATTACATTGACATTTTGATTGAAGTTTTTAATAAGTAAAAGCGCCTCTTCTTTATTAAGAGTATGACATTTTATGCAATTCTGACTTTTTGGCTGAAAACCATATGCAAAATTAAAAGGATTAAATATTAATATTGCTAAAATTAAAGTATAATACTTTATGTGTGAACCCATAATATTTATACTAACATAAATCATCATTATCTAAAATATAGAATATTGAAAATTAAAATGATTCATAATCTTTATATTCATATTCCTTTTTGTATTAAGAAATGTTTATATTGTGATTTTTATTCTGTTTCTTACGATGAATCACTTGCTGAATATTATATTGATTCTTTATGCAAAGAAATAAACCTTAGAAAAAATTGCTGCAATTTATTAAAGACAATATATATCGGCGGTGGTACGCCATCTGTTTTGAATATTAAATCTTTAATAAAACTTTTAGAGTATCTTCAGAATTCTTTTAATTTTGCGCATGATATAGAAATAACTACAGAGATAAATCCGGGAACTATTGATGAAGCAAAAGCACAGACCTTAGTTATTCTCGGAGTCAATAGATTCAGCATTGGTGTGCAGTCTTTTAACAATGAGGAATTGAAATTTCTTGGCAGAATACATAATTCTGCAGATGCACTAAGGACAATTAAAACTCTGAGAAAGTATGGCGTTAATAATTTATCAATAGACCTTATTTATGGAATACCCGGACAAAAAATAGAATCCTGGGAAAAATCTTTGAATAAAGCTATTAATCTTTCACCAGATCATATTTCAGCATATGAACTTACACTGGAAGAAAATACTGTTCTTTATAAAATTATGAAAAGCTCTGCAAAAAGAAATAAGAGTAACTTATCATTACCAGATGAGGACAATATAATTGATATGTATAATTACACTATAGATTATCTTGCTACAAATCATTATTATCAATACGAGATATCAAATTTTGCAAAAATAGGATTTAAGTGTTTGCACAATTTAAATTATTGGGATAGGGGCGAATATATCGGGTTAGGCGCTGGAGCGCATTCGTTTATTGATGGAATAAGAAAGAAAAATGTTGCAGATATTAATAAGTATATCCATAGCTTAAAATCTGATATCATACCTGAAACAGAGATTTTTAAAATAACTAAGGAAGAAGCACTAAAAGAGTTTATATTTTTAGGCCTCAGAAAAACAGAAGGAATCAAATTGGATAATTCTTTTTTGGCGATTATGGGTAATAAAAATAAAGGCATTAATTTTATTGAATGTTCACGTGAATTAATTGATTCAGGATATCTTGAGTTTCAGGGAAACTATCTCAAACTTACCAGAAAAGGAATTACTGTTTCAAATACAATATTTGTAAAACTTTTTGAGAAACTGGGACTTTAACCAAGCTATGCCTTCAGCCTTTTTTAATTTTTCAACATCTGCATTATTTCAATCACAATTTTTAGGTTAAGGGGAAAAAAATAACCAAAATGTGACATTTTAAAATATTAATATCAATTACAATTGAATTATTGAGATTTACAAGAAGTTATTTTACTTTTAAAACAGCAAGGAAAGCTTCTTGCGGCAGGTCAAGCTTTCCGAATTTTTTCATCCTTTTCTTGCCTTCTTTTTGTTTTTCAAGAAGTTTTCTCTTACGTGTAATATCGCCTCCATAGCATTTTGCAAGAACGTCTTTTCGTAATGCTTTGACAGTTTCCCTTGCAATTATCTTATTTCCAATTGCTGCCTGAATTGCAACCTCGTACATCTGTCGGGGAATAATTCCTCTTAGTTTTTCTGTTAGCTCTCTTCCTTTTTGATAAGCTTTGTCTTTATGCACAATTAAAGATAGGGCATCAACTATTTCTCCATTAAGAAGAATATTCAATCTTACGAGATCTGATTCCCTGTAACCAATAAATTCATAATCCATCGAAGCATAACCTTTTGATAGGGATTTCAATCTATCATAAAAATCCCATAGAATTTCGTTCAAAGGAAGCTCGTAATCAACTTTTATTCTATCTTTGCCTATATATGTAAAATTTTTCTGTGTGCCTCTTTTTTCCTGACATAAATCCAATACAGGACCTATAAATTCTGAAGGCACAAAAATAGTTGCAAGAACATATGGTTCTTCTATTTTCAGATAATTTTCAGGCAATAGAGAAGGATTTTCAACATGTATAATTTCTCCATCAGTTTTTGTGACTCTGTAAACGACTGTAGGAGCAGTACTTAATATTGAAAGATCGAATTCGCGTTCAAGACGTTCTTTTATTATTTCCATATGTAAAAGACCGAGAAAACCGCATCTAAATCCAAATCCAAGGGCAAGAGATGTTTCTGGTTCATAAATAAAAGAAGAGTCGTTTAATCTTAGTTTATTAAGGGCGTCTCTTAAATTTTCGTACTGATGCGTCTGTGTTGGATAGAAACCGCAAAATACCATTGGTTTAATGTCTTTGTAACCTGGACAGGGCACAGAAGCAGGGTTGTCTGCGTCAGTTATTGTATCGCCTATTTTTGTGTCTGTAACACGTTTTATGCCTGCAATAATATATCCAACTTCGCCTGAGAAAAGCTCATGAACATCTTTCATTTTTGGCGAGAAAATTCCTACGCGCGAGACTTCAAAAATTCCTCCTTCGGCCATCATTTTTATACGCATTCCGGGTCTTAGCCTGCCTTCAAAAATTCTTACAAGAACTATGACGCCAAGATAATTGTCAAACCATGAATCGAAAATAAGAGCCTTAAGTGGATTGTTATCATCACCGGAAGGAGGTTTAATTTTTTTTACGATAGCTTCAAGAATTTCTTTTGTGCCTATTCCTTCTTTAGCGCTTGCAAGAATTGCTTCAGAGCAATCTATTCCTATTGCTTCTTCAATTTCCTTTATAGTTTTGTTCGGATCTGCAGACGGAAGATCAATTTTGTTTATGACTGGAATGATTTCAAGATTATGTTCAACTGCAAGATATGCATTTGCGAGTGTTTGTGCTTCAACTCCCTGAGAAGCATCAACTACAAGCAAAGCTCCTTCGCATGAAGCAAGACTTCTTGATACTTCATAGGAAAAATCAACATGTCCAGGTGTATCTATCAAATTCAGAATATAGATATTCCCGTCATTTGCTTTATATTCAAGTCTGACTGCATGGGCTTTGATTGTAATTCCTCTTTCCCTTTCCAGGTCCATAGAATCAAGCACCTGTTCCATCATTTCCCTTTCACTAATCGCACCGGTATATTCAAGAAGTCTGTCGGCAAGAGTGGACTTCCCGTGATCTATATGAGCAATAATAGAAAAATTACGTATATTTTTTGTCATGAATTTTAATGATAGAATATTTTTTATAAAAGAATGTAAATCAGAAATAATATTGTATCATATTATTTAATCCAAAAGATGCAGAGCATAAAAATAAATTTATTTAACATAAATAAATGGTTTAGACAATGGCTAAGAATCTGCATAAAATTATTTTGAAAAAACTGCTATTTTTTGTGATTTGCGTTAGATAGTCATAACATGGTAAACTTAACAGAAAACCCGAGGTAATTTATGCTTGATAATAATATTCAAATAGGTTTAACTTTTGACGATGTTTTACTTTTGCCAGCAAAATCTGAAGTCTTACCAAAAGAGGTTGATTTATCAACATATCTTACTCGTAATATTCCAATAAATATTCCAATTGTCAGTGCTGCTATGGATACTGTAACTGAAGCTTCTCTCGCTATTTCTATAGCAAGAGAAGGAGGTATTGGGATTATTCATAGGGCTATGTCTCCCGAAAGACAAAGAACAGAGGTAGAAAAGGTTAAAAAGTCTGAATATGGCATGATTATAGAACCTGTGACCATTTCTCCTGATGCTCCTTTATCAGACGCAATGGCTTTAATGGAAAAATATAGAATTTCGGGTGTGCCTGTGACTGTAGATGGATTTCTTACTGGTATTGTAACAAACAGGGATCTTCGTTTTGAAACAGATTTTAGCAAAAAAGTATCAACTGTCATGACAAAAGAAAATCTCATTACAGCTCCTGTTGGAACAAGCATAGAAAAGGCACAGAAACTTTTGCATAAATACAGAATAGAAAAATTGCCAATAGTAGATAGGAAGGGCAGATTAAAAGGCCTTATAACAATTAAAGATATTGAAAAGAAAAAGAAATACCCGAATGCCTGCAAGGATTCTCTCGGAAGATTAAGGGTTGGCGCTGCGATAGGTACGGGTGAAGATTCTTTACACAGGGCAGAATTGCTTGTTAAAGCAGGAGTGGATGTAATAGTAATAGATACTGCGCATGGACATACAAAGCCTGTTTTAAATACTCTTAAAATGTTAAAGAAAAAATATGATATAGATGTAATAGCAGGTAATATAGCAACCTCTGAAGCTGCAGAGGATCTTATAAAAGCAGGAGCTGACGGAATTAAGGTCGGAATCGGACCAGGTTCAATCTGTACTACACGTATTGTTGCAGGTGCAGGTGTGCCGCAAATAACAGCCATTAATAACTGCTATCAAATAGCTAAGAAATATAATATACCTGTTATTGCTGATGGTGGTATTAAATACTCTGGTGATATAACCAAGGCTCTTGCTGTTGGCGCATATTCAGTAATGATAGGCAGTCTTTTTGCTGGCACAGATGAATCTCCAGGCGAAATTGTTTTGTTTCAAGGAAGAAGTTATAAAGTATATCGTGGTATGGGTTCCATAGGAGCAATGGAGCAGGGTTCAAAAGATAGATATTTTCAGGCTGGTGTTAAATCATCAAAATTGGTTCCTGAAGGTGTTGAGGGTAGAGTTCCCTATAAAGGATTGCTTTCAGAAAGTGTCCATCAATTGATAGGAGGATTGCGTTCTGGTATGGGCTATTGTGGTTGCAGAACCCTTAAGGAATTAAGAGAAAAAGCTCGTCTCATAAGAATAACAAGTGCGGGTCTGAGAGAAAGTCATGTTCATGATGTGATAATTACTAAGGAAGCCCCGAATTACAGACCTGAATGGTGAGAAAATCATTAGTTTTAACTGATCATTTCTGAAGTCAACTCAAAAATACATATTATAGATGCAGATGATAAAAGTAGATTTTTGAGCAATATCTGCATTATTTTGCTTAACTGAATAATTAATCAATTTTAGGATGGTATATACCATGCTTGAAGAAAAAATATTAGTTCTTGATTTTGGTTCTCAATATACCCAGCTTATTGCAAGGAGAGTCAGGGAGAGCAAGGTTTATTCTGAAATATATCCCTATAATATTCCTTTAGAAAAAATAATTGCTTTTAAGCCTAAAGGTATAATCCTTTCAGGAGGCCCTTCGAGTGTTTATGAATCTTCAGCTCCCTTGCCAGACCCTAAAATTTTTAATCTTGGAATTCCTTTCCTTGGCATATGTTATGGAATGCAGATTATGGCACATATGCTTGGTGGAAAGGTCGCAAAAGCACAAAAAAGAGAGTATGGAAGGGCTGAGCTTATCATCGACAGAAGAATAGAACTTTTTAAAAATATTCCAAAAAGAACAGTGGTATGGATGAGTCATGGTGATAAAATAGAAAAATATCCGCCTGAATTTTATCCTGCTGCGCATACAGATAATTCTCCTGTTGCTGTAATGTTTGATAAAAATAAAAAGTTTTATGCGATTCAATTCCATCCTGAAGTTGCGCATACACCCCTCGGGACAAAGATATTGAAAAATTTTTTATTTGAAATATGTAACTGTAGACCTCTATGGACGATGAAGTCATTTATTGAAAGCACAACCGAAGAGATTAAAAATAAGGTTGGGAATAAGAAAGTTGTATGCGGTATAAGCGGAGGTGTTGATTCTACTGTAACAGCAGTGCTTGTACATAAGGCTATAGGAAAACAATTGACCTGCATTTTTGTGGATAATGGCGTTCTAAGAGAGGGTGAGAGCAGGAAAGTTGAAGAGAACCTGCGCAAGCATTTCAAGATGAATATTGATTTTGTTGATGCTTCAGAAAGATTTCTACGCAAGCTAAAGGGGATTACAGACCCGGAGAAAAAAAGAAAAATAATTGGAAATGAGTTTATACGTGTATTTGAGGAAGAAGCAAAAAAAATCAAAGATGTTGAATTTCTTGCTCAGGGAACATTATACCCTGATGTTATAGAAAGTGTTTCATTCAAAGGACCTTCAGCAACTATAAAGAGTCATCACAATGTAGGCGGATTGCTAAAGAGAATGAAGCTCAAACTCATAGAACCCTTAAGAGAATTGTTTAAAGACGAAGTGAGGATGCTTGGCAGGGACCTTGATATTCCGGAAGAGATAATTAACCGTCAGCCATTTCCTGGTCCAGGCCTCGCAATAAGAATTATAGGTGAGGTTACAAAAGAAAGATGTGACATATTACGCAGGGCAGATACAATTGTATGGGAAGAAATTAGAAAAGCAGGACTTTATACAAAGCTCTGGCAGTCATTTGCGGTTTTACTCCCTGTTAAAAGTGTAGGGGTTATGGGGGATGAAAGAACATATGAAAATGTTATTGCTATAAGGGCTGTTAACAGCCTTGATGGTATGACAGCAGACTGGGCAAAGCTTCCATATAATGTGCTTGGAATTATTTCAAACAGAATAATCAATGAAGTGAAAGGAATTAATAGAGTAGTTTATGATATAAGCTCAAAACCACCAAGCACTATTGAATGGGAATAAATTCTATTTCTTATTGTAAAATGGATATTAAAGAATATATTAATAAAAAACAATTTGTTATAGATAATTATTTAAAGAATTACTTTAGCTCACCGATTAAGCCCGGTATTCTATATGAATCTATGACTTATTCTTTGTTTGCTGGAGGTAAAAGAATAAGACCGATTCTTGCTCTTTCTGCATATGAAGTCTGCGGGGGTAATCCTGAACATATTTTGCCGCAGGCATCAGCTATTGAACTTATACATACTTACTCCTTAATACATGATGATCTTCCGGCAATGGATAATGATGATTTAAGACGTGGAAAGCCAACAAACCATAAAATATTCGGAGAAGCAGTGGCTATACTTGCAGGTGATGCTTTGCTTACCGAAGCATTTAAGATGATGACAGAATGTGAGATTAAAAAAATAAAAAAATCCTCTCTACTTAAGGTTATAAAAGAGCTGTCTTCAGCATCTGGCGCGCATGGCATGGTAGGTGGACAGGCTCAGGACATTATTTCTGAAAAATCAGAACCTGATAAAAATACCCTTGAATTTATTCATACACACAAAACAGCCGCTCTTATAAGAGCTTCTGTAAGAACAGGGGCTATACTTGCTGGAAGTAAAAAGAGTATATTAAACGCATTAACTAAATACGGCGAATGCATAGGACTTGCTTTCCAGATTATTGATGACATTCTTAATATTGAAGGCAGTATAGAAGAGCTTGGCAAAAGCGCCGGGACTGATATTGAAAAAGGAAAAATGACATATCCTGCATTGTATGGTAATGAAAAAGCAAAGCAGAAGTCAGAAGAACTTGTTTCTTCCGGGATTAGTGCTCTGAAAATATTTTCATCTGAAGCAGACCCGCTAAGGGAAATAGCTTTGTATTTACTTAAAAGGAGGGCTTGATGTTTATTGAACATATTAAATCTCCTGAAGATATAAAAAAACTTTCATTTTCTGAACTTAAACTTCTTGCAGAAGAAATGAGAGATATGATTATTGAATGTGTATCTAAAAACGGAGGTCATCTTGCTTCTAATCTTGGAGTTATAGAACTTACACTGGCTCTGCATTATGTTTTTAAATCTCCAGAAGATAAAATTATATGGGATGTAGGGCATCAAACTTACCCTCATAAATTAATTACAGGGAGATTTGATAAATTTTCAACAATAAGAAAATTCAGGGGCATATCTGGTTTCCCGAAGAGAGATGAAAGTGAACATGATATATTTGGTACAGGACATAGCTCAACATCCATTTCAGCAGCGCTCGGGATTCTCGAAGGACGTGATAAACGTATGGAAGATTATAAAGTTATTGCCGTAATCGGAGATGGTGCTTTATCAGGCGGTCTTGCATTTGAAGGTTTAAATAATGCAGGACATTTAAAGAAAGATTTGATAGTCATTCTAAATGACAATGAAATGTCAATATCTCCAAATGTAGGAGCATTACACTCTTATCTTAACAGAATAATGACAGGTGAATTGTATAAAAAGTTCAAGAGGGATACAAAAGCTATTCTCGAAAATATACCAAAGGTTGGTGAGACTGCTGCCAGAATTGCCCAGAAAACAGAAGAAATGTTTAAGGGTTTATTTTTACCCGGTATAATTTTTGAGGAGTTAGGGTTCAATTATATAGGTCCAATTGACGGTCATAATATCGAACTCCTGATCCGTACATTAAAAAGTATAAAAACATGTACTTCTCCGACTCTTGTTCATGTAATTACAAAAAAAGGAAAAGGATATGCTTTTTCTGAAGAAAATCCTTCATTATTTCATGGTATAGGACCATTTGAACCTGACACAGGCTCACCCATAAAAGGCAATCGTAAGACATACAGTGAAGTTTTTGGAGAGACTATGTGCCAGTTAGCAGAAAAAGATTACAGAATTGTCGCTATTACCGCTGCTATGAAAGAAGGCACAGGTCTTCAAGAATTTTCGAGAAAATTTCCAGAACGTTTTTATGATGTTGGTATTGCGGAACAGCATGCGGTAACATTTGCAGCAGGATTGGCTATACAGGGAGTCAAACCGGTTGTGGCAATATATTCCACATTTCTCCAGAGAGCCTATGACCAGATAATTCATGATGTATGTCTTCAGAATCTTCATGTTGTTTTTGCTATTGACAGAAGCGGTCTTGTTGGAGAGGATGGACCAACACATCATGGTGTGTTTGATTTATCCTATCTCAGACATATACCAAACATAGTAGTTATGGAGCCAAAAGATGAAAAAGAATTAAAAAGCATGATTGAGCTCGCAATTTCACATAGCGGACCTGTTGCACTTCGTTATCCGAGAGGAAAATCTTTAAATGAACCTTTATTTGCAGAGGCAACTTCTTCTTATAAAATAGGTGAAGCCGAGATAATTAAAGAAGGAAGTGATGTTGCCATAATAGCAATTGGAAGTGCAGTTCTGCCTTCATTAAAAGCAGCAAAGAAAATTGAAGAGCAAGAAGGTGTTTCAGCTATGGTTGTGAATGCACGGTTTATAAAACCTCTTGATAGTAATTTGATATTCTCCATTGCTTCTAAAATACCAAAGATCATTACAGTTGAAGAGAATGCTTTGCAAGGAGGGTTTGGTAGTGCGGTGCTCGAGTTGCTAAATGATGCAGGAATACGAAATTTGAAAATTAAAAGACTCGGAATTCCTGATATTTTTATCGAACAGGGTTCACAGCCTGAATTAAGAAAAAAATATGGCATTGATGAAGATGGTATTTTGCAGGCTATTCTTGCTCTTTCAAAAGAGACTGTATATTCCTGTTGAAAGAAAGACTTGATAAGATTCTTGTATCAAAGGGACTTGCGAAAAGCAGAAACCTTGCGAGCGCTTTTATAATCGAAGGTAAGGTTTTTGTTAATGGCATAAAAATCTTAAAACCCGGTGCACTTGTTGATGAGAATTCTTCTATTTCTGTAGAAACCGAAAAAATGCCTTATGTCAGCAGGGGAGGTCTTAAACTTGAAGCAGTTCTCGAATATTTTAGAATTGATGTTAAAGATAGAGTAATAATGGATGTTGGTTCCTCAACAGGAGGTTTCACAGATTGTGTCCTGAAAAAAGGAGCTAAAAAAGTTTTTTGTATTGATGTTGGATATGGTCAGCTCGACTGGTCTTTAAGAAATGACCCGAGAGTTTTTCTTATGGAGAGAACCAATGCACGTTACCTTGATGAGATTATCTCTAAAAGAGTAGCAGAAAAAGGAAAAGAAGGAATAGAAGAACTTGTAGGGAAAAATATTGATATAATTGTTATAGATGTTTCATTTATTTCTCTTACAAAAATATTGCCTGTGCTTAAGGGATTTGTTAAAAAAAACGGTTTCATAATAACTCTGGTAAAACCTCAATTTGAAGCTGGAAAAGGAGAGGTTGGGAGAGGTGGCATAATAAGGGATGAAGAAAAAAGAATGAATATTGTAAAAAAAGTTTCGCAATCATTGAATGAGATTGGACTGGAAACACTTGGTATTTATCAATCACCAATCAAAGGGCAAAAGGGGAATGTAGAATATTTTTTATTATTAAAATTAATTGTGAATGAGTAAAAATATATAACAACATCTGAATTATTTCAATTACATTATTGGGTTAAGTTTTGACAATACGGACTTCCTAAAAAGGGGGAATAGATGGAAGAGCAGAGAGTTTTAATTGGTATTGATTATTCTACAGCATCTTTGCTGGCAATAGAGTTGCTTCTTGAAGACGCATACGACCCGTCACTGTATGAAGAGATTGCAAAGGCAAATGTAAACAGACCCGAAGTTTTACGCCTCATACTCGAATGTCCTGACACTCCTGATTCTGTCAGGAAGATGGTTTCTGACATGATGAAAGTCCCTGATATTCCAAAAGAAAAAATTGTTAAACCCCGTAAACCACCAGAAATACGTGAACAAACGATTTTCCAGAGAATACAGAAATTAAGTGTATCTGAAAGAATTCAGCTTGCGATAAGAGGCGGAAAGGAAATAAGATCTATTCTTTTAAGGGATTCAAATAAAGAAGTTGCATTGTCTGTTCTTGATAATCCGAGAATTACTGAAACAGAAATTGAGATGATTGCTAAATCAAGGTCTGTAACAGATGAGGCTTTAAGGATTATAACGAGAAAAAGAGAATGGATGAAAAGTTATAACATAATTCTCGCTCTTGTGAACAATCCAAAAACTCCTGTTGGAATTGCCATGAAACTTGTGCCTGAATTACGCACGAGGGATTTACAGATATTGGAGAAAAACAGAAATGTTGCTGAAGGAGTCCGTTCAAATGCAAAGAAGATATTAAAGGCAAGAAAGTCTCTATAAATATATTGAAATTTTTTTCAAAATTTCTTTTAATAAAAAATCAATTTATTTTTCAAACCAGTAAATAGTGTAAGGGAAAAAATGTTACGCTCATTTAAAATCGAAAAACATCATACAGGTATTGTGCCTGAATCAACTTTATTCAAGACACTTAAATATCTTGACAGAAAAAATATAAAAACGCCATTTTTACTGATGGACAGCAACAAGATTGCTGAAAAAGTTTCTTTAATCGGGAGTTTTATAAGAAATTCGAGAGTGTTTTACGCTGTCAAAGCAAATCCTGATATATCTGTTATAAAATTACTGAATAAACTTAAAGCAGGTTTTGAGATTGCTTCTGAAGGGGAGCTTGAATTACTTGCATCCATTAAGGTTGAACCAACAAGAATAATCTCGAGCAATCCTGTAAAAACTCTAAAATTTCTAAGACTTGCTTCAAAATATGGGGTAAACTATTTTTCTTTTGATTCATATGATGAAGTAGATAAATTAAAAGAATTTATACCCGGATGTAATGTTTACGTAAGATTAACAGTCCCGAATGAAGGAAGTGAATGGCCATTAAGCAAAAAATTTGGGGTTGAAATAGATCAGGCAATTAAACTACTGCTATATGCTAAAGAAAGCGGACTAAACCCTGTTGGGATAACATTTCATGTTGGCTCACAGTGCACAAATATATATAACTGGAACTCAGCTCTTGATAAAGCCAGGACATTATGGGAGCTTGCTGTAAAAAAAGGATTAAGTCTGAAGATGCTGAATATTGGCGGAGGTTACCCCATTAAATATACTAAGAATGTTGTAAGCATAGAAGCAATAGAGAAGAACATAGAATCTCTTATAAAAGAACGTTTCCCTGAAAATGTTGAAATATATATTGAACCGGGCAGAGCAGTTGTTGGTGACGCAGGAATTTTCGTAACAAAAGTTATTGGAAAGGCAAAGAGGGGTGATGAAGACTGGCTTTATATAGATGTTGGAGTTTTTAATGGACTTATGGAGAGTGTTGGCGGAATAAAATATAGTTATATAATCGAAAAGCAAAAAAATATCAAAGCAAGAAAACAGTGGACTATCGCAGGTCCGAGTTGCGACAGTTTTGATGTGATAGACAAAAATGTTATCTTAAATGAACCTGAAGTCGGAAATCTTGTATTGATTCCATCGAGCGGGGCTTATACAATATCATATGCATCGGAATTCAATGGGTTTTCGATTCCAAAAACTATTTTAATATAATTCAGAGAGGGTAAGAAATGATTAAGTTTACTGAAAAAGCACCATATTCACCGGTTGAATATCTTTATGATGTAGAGGAAATTCTTTATAAAGGAAAGAGTAAATTCCAGGAAATCATGGTAATTACCAATCCTTATTTCGGCAGGATGCTTATACTCGATGATGTTGTTCAGATTACAGAAAGGGATGAATTTTTTTACCATGAAATGCTCACCCATGTTGTTATGCACGCTCAGACCAATCCGAAGAAAGTAATTGTTATTGGCGGAGGAGACGGAGGCGTTGTCAGGGAAGTTCTTAAACATAAATCCGTTGAGAAAGTTTATTTTGTCGAGATTGATGAGGATGTAATTAATGTCTCGAGAAAGTTTTTCCCCACTGTATCATGCGGAATGGATGACCCAAGAGTAGAGATAAAGATTATGGATGGAGCTGATTTTATCAAGAAAATAAAAACCCCTGAAATTGATGCAATCATTATCGACTCTACAGATATTATAGGTTTTGCAAGAAGCCTTTTTACCAAAGAATTTTTTACTTCAGTAAAAAATTGTCTTACACCCGAAGGCATGTTCGTTACACATACCGAATCCATGCATTTCCACAAAGATATGGTTATAGAACTTCAAGAAGCGTTAAAGGAAGTGTTTCCTCTTGTTGATTTATATTCAGCGCCTATTGCAACATATCCTGGTAACTGGTGGGTATTTGCAGTGGCTACAAAAGGAGCATCCCCAAGAGAAATCAGGCGCAATTATGAAATCAATACAAAATATTACAGCGATGAGATTCATCAACAGGCCTTTATAACAAAAGGTTTGTATGAAAAATTAATGCAAAGAAAACTGCAATGGTAATCTTGAATAATCTGTCCTTATAGATTTATAATAAAAAACAAATTTCAGGTCTGCGATTTTAAATCACAAAAATGACGGAGGTGTGTTTTAAATGCCTATTTACGAGTACGAGTGCATGAATTGCGGAAAATATTGCGAAATCATTCAAAAATTTAATGACGAACCTTTGAAGACATGTCCTGATTGTGGCGGGCATATGCACAAACTTATATCACAATCTTCTTTTGTACTTAAAGGTTCTGGATGGTATGTAACTGATTACGCATCTCCAGAAAGAAAAAAGGCTATGGAATCTGATGGAACATTGCCAAAAGATTCAAAACCCTCAAATGGTGACAAAAGGAAAGAAAATAAAAAAGCAGAAACCGTAGCAAAAAGTTAATGATAGCTCCGCATATACATATGCCCTATCACATGATAGGGCATTACTTATCTTTTATAATAGAACATAGAATTAATCTCGAGTTATATTTTTCTTCTAATACACTTGATGAAACAGATTATTCAGAAATAGAAAAACTTTTAGAGACCCTTACATACAATCCTTCTTTTACAATACACGCACCATTCATGGATTTATCTCCGGGAGCGGTTGATTCTAAGATAAGAGCTATAACAATCGAAAGATTCAATCAGGTATTTTCATTTGCTGAAATAATAAAACCAGAAGTCATTGTGTTTCACTCGGGTTATGAAAAATGGAAATATGCTCTTAAAGTTGATGTATGGCTTGAAAATAGTTTAAAGACCTGGAAGGAGTTTATAAAAAGAGCAGAAGAACTGAATACAAAAATTGCTATAGAAAATATATTTGAAGATGAGCCCGGGAACCTCAGACTCTTAATGGAGAATCTCGGTTCTGAATTTTTTGGACTATGTTTTGATACAGGTCATTTCAATTTATTTTCAAAAACTTCATTGAAAGAGTGGCTTAATCAAACAAAGGATTATATATTTGAATTTCATCTTCATGACAATAATAGAACTTCAGATGCGCATCTTGCCATCGGAGAAGGCAATTTTGATTTCGATACTCTTTTTTATGAATTTAAAGGGAATAATGTTGTTTATACAATCGAAGGACACACCGAGCAGGATGTTCTAAAAAGCCTCGAAAGATTAAAAAAATATACTGAAACTAAATAATTCAGATATTGCTAAAAAATTTATTTTTATATAACAACCCCCTTGCTTCAGAGGGATAAAGGCGGTTGTTTACTGGTAATAACTCAATTTATGAAACAAAATAAACTACCTTATTATAAGAACATTGCTTTATTTTATATTTTGTAGTTACCTATTTTATCTCTGAGGCTTACGCTTCGACTTCAGCCTCAGTATAAATAGACCCGTGATTTTGTTTCATAAATTGAATTATTGCTATTTGATTATTATGTTATTAGTTGTTTGTCACGAACCATAAGATCTTCGCTCTTCGCTATTTGCTATTTGATAAGCTCAACAAACGCAATAACGCTATAACGCAACGAACGCAATGAACGCAACAAACGCTATAAACGCTATAACGCAATAAACGCTATAAACAGTTTGATTAGTTCCAGTCGCCAGAGCGACTAACTTCCAGTGCCGTTTTTCGGCACTCAATTCCAGACCCGTAAAGCGGGTCTCACTTCCAATGCGAAGCATTAAATTTAACAAACGCAACAAACGCTATAACGCAACGAACGCAACAAACGCTATAAACGCTTTTCACTTTTTGCCTTTTTAAAATTTCTTGAAACAACATTTATATAAATGCTAAAATTTAACATGTCCAAACTTTTAGAGGCAATAGATGAAATATCACCAGAGCTGAGGCTTCCCTTACTCAAAGCTTTTACATATTTAAAAGAAGAAATTGCTGAGACTGTAAAAAAATCAGATTTTGAGAGATTTGAGAAGGCTACTGAGGAAAATTTCAATAGAGTATGGAAGGC
>JACAFE010000043.1 GCA_013388435.1 Nitrospirota bacterium
GGTCTTGCTGCAGGTTTGATTACCGGATGTATTGGCGCTGGCGGTGGATTTATTATTACGCCTGCTCTGATGGCAGCAGGTGTCAAAGGAATTCTTGCTGTTGGAACAGATGTCTTTCACATATTTGCAAAAGCAATAATGGGAACAACTGTTCATAAAAAACTTGGAAATGTTTCGGTAAAACTTGCAATAGCTTTTTTAATTGGTTCAAGCGGAGGCACAGTTATAGGTGGAGCAATTAACAAAGGTCTTTACAATAAAGACCCTCTCTTAAGTGAAGCGTTCATCAGTACTGTTTATGCTATTTTGCTGGGTTTTTTGGGTATCTATGCAATGGCTGATTTTATCAAATCAACGAGAAAACCTGCAGGAGGCGGCGGTGGAGGACACGATGCGCATGGAGGTCCTTCAGGCATGACCAGCCTTGCTATAAGTCTTCAGAAGATTAACATTCCGCCAATGATAACCTTTGATGAGGATTTCGGAGGAAGAAGAATATCATGGTTATTTGTTGCAATGGGTGGTGTTATAGTTGGAATGCTTGCAGCAATAATGGGAGTTGGTGGTGGTTTTGTAACATTTCCGATGTTTGTTTATATATTTGGAGTCTCAACAACAACAGTTGGAACTGATATTCTCCAGATAATATTTACAGCAGGACTTGCATCAATAGGGCAATATGCAATTTATGGTTATGTTTTTTACACCCTTGCAATGGGAATGCTGATTGGTTCATTAATAGGGATACAGGTAGGAGCGCTTACAACAAAGGTTGTTAAGGGTATTCACATCAGAGGTTTTTACGCCATGTCTATTATAGCAGGATTTATTAATAGAGCTTCCACATTACCGAAGAAGCTGACAGAACTTGAGTACATACACATGGATAAGTCGTTAATCAACAACATTGAATTTGCGGGTAATATTATATTCTGGATTGTTGTTGGGTTTTTTGGATTCTGGGTTCTCAGCAAATTTTTTGTAAACATTGGCAAATTAAGAGAGGAGGGCTAACATGGCAGGTTCAGCAAAGAAACATATGGGTCTCGGAATAATAATGGCCCTGTCTTTTTTTGTAATTTTGTTTCTGATGTTTTCGCCTATTTTCCCGAAAACAACAGATGGACAGCCTCAAAATGGTTTACAGTGGGCTGATGAAATGTTCAATCAGCTTGCAAAAGGGTCATCTTATTTTATTCCAAAAGTTGCAAAGAGCAACGAAAAATTTATGGGTAAAATGTTTACAGCGAAATTTAAGGTTGATAAGCCCGAAGATAAACCAGGTGATGCTGAAAAAAGAGCTCAAAGAGCTTCTCAGCTTTTCATTGTTAATCCGGGCGCAAAAGTTGAAGTCAACGGCTCTGAATTAAAAATAGAAGGAGATCTTGGTTTAGTATTAAAAGCTGCTTTAGAAGACGCAGATGTAATGTTTAAAAATGAAGGAGATAAAATAAAAGCAAAGTATGCAGCAGCAATGGGAACTGATGATGTTAAACAGATTTTCAGACAGTGGAATAATGTTCTTCCGAAAATTGACAAACTTTTCAAGAAAGAAGGCAAAATTGAAGAGTCCAAAATTGTATCAGATGTTACCAAAAAAACAATAGAAGCTGCATACAACTTTTATGGAGTTCAGGCAGTACAGGTTAAGGAAAAAGCAGGACTCATGACATTTCTACTTGTTTTTTATGTTATCTACACAATGTGGTGGGGCTTTGCAATTTTCTTTATATTCGAAGGATTAGGACTTAGCATGAAAAAAGCTAAAGAAAAGAAAGAAGTCTAAAGGAGGAGAAAATGAAAATACTTGTTCCTGTGGACGGTTCAAAATATTCAATGGAGGGCGTTAAAATTGCCCTTGATTATGCTAAAACTAAAGGTGCTGAAATAACTTTGGTAACCGTGACTCCTTTTATATCAGGACTTGATCTCGAGATATCAGCAAAAGAAATTGAGAGTATAAATGAAACAATGAAACGCACTGGTGAAGAGGTGCTTGAAAAAGCAAAGAACATCCTCAATTCTGAAGGAATAAGCGCAAAAACTATACTTTCATCAGCAGTATCAGCAGCCGATGAGATACTAAACATTGCTGAAAAAGAAAATGCGGCTCTTATAATTATAGGCAATAGAGGACTGGGTAGTTCAGCAGCAAGATTTCTTATGGGAAGCGTAGCTTCAAAAGTTGCTACAAACGCGCCCTGTTCTGTCTATGTTGTAAAAACATCCTGATTTCAGCCCCTCTACTTTATTAAATGGCCCCTACGAAAGGGGCCTTTTTTTTATTTTCTATATGCATATATAATTTTAAACTAATCCGTAATAAACGAGCTAAATAAATTTTTATCAATATCTATATTATTCTTGTTAAATTATATACAATGAACAGATAAAATAAAAAAATAAAGGAGAAAATATCATGGGGAAAATATACCCGCTTTCAAAAATCCTTCTGCCAATTGACGGAAGCGATAATTCTTTAAGAGCTGTTCGTTTTGCTGGTTATCTTGGTTCAGCATTAAAAGATGATCTCTTAAATGTAAATATATTAAGAGTAATTACCGGAGGATTTATAAGTCAGCATCTTTCTTATATAGATCTTATGGCAGATGTAGTTGGAGAAACCGATACGTTCAAGAAAATAAAAGAAGAACATATTGATAAAAATATAAAACCTGCTCTGGAAGAAGCAGAGAAAATTCTGAAGAATCTTGGTGTAAAAGCTGAAATTGAGAAAGTTGTTGCTGAAGGGGATGCTGCAAAAAAAATTATAGAGATAGCAGAAAAAAAGCAATGTCAAACAATTATTATGGCAAAAAGAGGCATTTCGGAGATTGAAGGTTTTTTCCTCGGGAGTGTAACTAATAAGGTTATACATTCTGTTAAGAATCAGAGTGTTTATATTATAGGACAGAAAATACATGAAGTCAGTGAATGTCCTCTGCCTGAAATTTTAATTCCAATTGACGGCTCTCGATATTCTTTAAAAGGGGTTGAACTTGCTGCCTGTCTTGCGTCTAAACTTGGTTCTGTCAGAAAAATAGCGCTATTAAGAGTGATTAATCTTGCGGTAATTATGGAGCGTCTTCAGGGTGGGATAGAACCACTGGAGGAGGCAAATAAAATATTCGAAGAAGCAAAAAAAATTTTACTAAACGCGGGAATATCTGAAAATATTATCCAGCCCTTAATTAAGGTAGGAATTCCTGCTGAAGAAATACTCAGGGAGGTTGACAGGGGTAATTATTCCATGATAATAATTGGAAGAAAGGGGCGCTCTTCTCTAAAAGATTATGTTCTTGGTAGTGTCAGCTCAATTGTCATAGAAAGAAGTAAAAATCCAACAATCGCTATAGTAAATAATGATTAATCCAATGCAATTTTTGGATTTGATAATTATTGATTTTAACTAATTAGATAATTTGGTATAATATTAAACAAGATGGTAGGATGGAATCAGATATGGCTTGGAATAATTGCGATAGCTGTTGCATTAACAGCAGGTTATATAATTTCGCTTATAATTGAATTAAAAAAGACGATCAAATCTGTTAATATTGTTCTCAAATCAATTGAAGAAAATCTTAATCCGGTTATTGATGAATTGCAGTTAACTCTTAAAGGTCTGCGAAATATATCTGATGATGTTAATGAAGTTACTTCTGATGTGAAAGTGTTATCTAAATCAGTTAAAGATATAGGAGTTAATATTAGTCGTGCAAGCAGTTTTATCAATACTGCTGCTTCACTGGCTACTATAAAGGCTTCGGGACTGAAAGCAGGTTTAAAAACAGGATTTGGTTTTTTAATTAATAATATTTTTACGAGGATGGGAGGCAGAAAATGAGAGAAGAAGGTGGATATGGGGCTGGAAGCATAATACTGTCCTTTTTGCTTGGAGGTGTTGTAGGAGCTGGAGTTGCGTTACTACTGGCACCTCAATCAGGCAGAGAAACAAGACAGAAAATAATGCAGATGACAGAAGATGTCAAAGAAAAGGCCATGGATTATGTCGGTGATGTTAAAGAAAAAATTACAGGCAGCATTGATAAAGGCAAAGAATTTTTCGATGAGAAAAAATCAATTATTTCTTCTGCCATAGAAGCAGGTAAAGAAGCATACGAAAGAGAGAAGGAAAGGTTATCCAAAGAAGAGAATGCATGAAGTTGGAATAGCGCAAAGTATTCTTGATATTGCGGTAAATACCTGTAAAAATAATGGTTATAAA
Organism: Nitrospirota bacterium; assembly: GCA_013388435.1. Classification (GTDB taxonomy): domain Bacteria; phylum Nitrospirota; class Thermodesulfovibrionia; order Thermodesulfovibrionales; family SM23-35; genus DYFC01. The sequence goes on from JACAFE010000043.1 coordinate 4,229, forward strand.
AAAGTTGATTCTGTAAAAGTAAGAATTGGTAAAGCTGCTGGTCTGTTGCCTGATTCCTTGATTTTTGCTTTTGAAACAATGCGAATTGGCACAGAAGCTGAAAATGCTACTCTTATAATTGAAGAAGTTCCTGTAAGCGGTATATGTAATAGTTGTAAAGAAAAATTTTCTGTTGATGACCCATATATAATACAATGTCCAAATTGCGGTAATATATCATTACGAATTGATACAGGCCGTGAACTTAATGTATCTGAGGTGGAGGTTTCTTAATTTATGAAAGTTAAAGTTGTTGCAAATATTCTTGAAGCAAATGACAGATTAGCTGCTGAAAATCAGAAAATATTTGATGAACTCGGGGTCTTCGTAATAAATCTTATGAGCGGTCCAGGTGCTGGTAAAACTTCTGTGCTTGAAAGCACAATTAAAGAAGTTAATGGCAAAATAAAAATTGGCGTAATAGAAGGTGATATTGCAGGTGATGACGATGCCCGCAGAATCGAGATCTTAAATACTCCAGTTGTCCAGATAAACACAGGCGGCGCGTGTCATTTAGATGCAAATATGATCAGGGTTGTAATGGATGACCTTCCATTAAAAGATATTGACCTGCTTTTTATTGAAAATGTAGGAAATCTTGTTTGCCCTGCCGAGTTTAATGTTGGTGAAGATATTAAAGTCATGCTATTAAGTATAGCAGAAGGACATGATAAACCTCTAAAATATCCTTTGATGTTTCAGACATCTTCTGCTTTGATTCTAAACAAAATAGATCTTTTGCCTTATACGAATGCAGATATTAATAAAATTAAAAAAGATGCTCTGTCCCTAAATCCTAAACTTAAAATATTTGAGGTCTCCTGCAAAACAGGAGAAGGCATCTCAGAATGGGTTAACTGGCTATATTCAATGGTTAATAATAAACCTTAGAGTCTGGAGCTAAGAATAAATATTTTTAAAGGGTTCAGATATTTAAACTGAACCCTTTTTTTATTATCCAAAAAAATGGTTCAAACAGCTTAACCCAAATAATGCACAAATTGCTTATCAATTTTATAAAAATAGGACATCTGTTAAATAGCAAAGAGCGAATAAAAAAAGGCTGAAGGCAAAAGGCGTTTATAGCGTTTATAGCGTTTATTGCGTTATAGCGTTTATTGCGTTATAGCGTTATAGCGTTTATTGCGTTTATCAAATTTAATGCTTCGCATTGGAAGTGAGACCCGCTTTGCGGGTCTGGAATTGAGTGCCGAAAAACGGCACCGGAAGTTAGTCGCTCTAGCGACTGGAATATATCAAACTGTTTATTGCGTTTATTGCGTTATAGCGTTTAATTAAAACTGTATGGCACAACAACAAAGAGCGAAGAGCTCATAAAAGGCTGAAGGCTTTAGGCTGAAGGCTGAAGTATAAAAAACAACAAAGGAATAATAAACAACCCCCTTAATCCCCCTTAACAAAGGGGGAAC
>JACAFE010000076.1 GCA_013388435.1 Nitrospirota bacterium
AGTTTTTCCAGACATAACATATAATTCTTATATGTAGCAAGGCAAAAATATAAGTTTTAACCAAAAAATTCTTGCATGTTAAGAATCTATGTTATATAATTTCTTTGTATGTAAGTTAATCGGTATTCCACCAAGATCCCCGATGGTGTCCCTAAGGCTTTGGCGCAGATACTTGAAGTCATTCACGAGGTGAAAAAATCGGGCCGAGATAGAAGGGAAGCTACTGCCGTTGTGGCTCAAAGAAGAAACACAGCTCCTCAAACGGTCATTGACAAGTACTGCAGGCAACTTGGCAAGAGGGCTTACGAAATTGACCGGCTCTTGGAGGATCAGAATATAGGAGAATTGAAAGCATTACTGGAAAGAAAATTTGTCAACCATCGGGAGGTGATAAACTCCTTTTTCGCCTCTTTAAACAGCAGGAAAAACATGGAGGAGCATCATGCATAATGAGTTTACAGCAATTATTGAAAAGGACGGGGATTGGTATATTGCTTACTGCCCTGAGGTTCCGGGGGCAAATGGGCAGGGGAAAACAATTGAGGAATCCAAAGAAAGTTTAGCGGCGGCTATCTCACTCATACTGGAAGATCGGCGTGAGGACGCCATGCGCGGATTGCCAGAAGATGCAATTCGCGACGTCGTCGCGGTTTCATGAAGAGACAAACCCTCCGGCATTTGCGCCGGTTTGGCTGCTACCTCAAGAGAGAAGGAGGATCACATTCTCTATGGGTGAATCCATCCTCAGGTGATGTGGAGACTATTCCTAGGCACACCGAAATACCCGATAAACTTGTCAGGAAGATTTGTAAAGGATTGGGAGTTCCTGATATCCATAAAGAAAATTAGGTACAAATCGAAATAATGGCATAACAAGAAAATCCAGCGGATGGCTTACAGCCCCCGCTGATTTAAGTCGTTGGGCAGACAAACAAAGAGGAGTATAATAAATGGCTAAAGGAGCAATTCCATTGGAAACGTCAAGGGTGTTTTATTCGAGCAGCAAAATAATCCTCATTAACGACGACATTCTGACTACGAATGCGATTAGCCCTGATAGCATAGACTTGACTGTCACTTCTCCGCCGTACAATGTTGATATTCAATACAACTCTCATCAGGACGATATTTCATATCCTGATTATTCCGAAGGATTTAGGCGGTAAGGCAGAAGTAGCCAATGGTCAGACCCTTTGTTCAATCCACAACTTTAGGAAGAAAAATTACAAACAGACTGAAACTGGTAAAAAGATGTTTATTCACCTATATGAGCTGGCAAAATCACTGGGAGATGAAGAAACAATGCGCTTCTATGCAGAAATTCTCGAAACATTTGAAAAGCATCACATTAACGATCATATTGAGTGGAAACGATAACGTGTGCCCAACACGCGCTTGCACCTGACGCCGCTCCGCTGCGCTTCACCTGTGCCGCGAAGCGCAGGCCGTTAGGCTTAGAAAATAATGTATACTAAAGCATTAGCATTAAATTGAAGGGGGGTCAACAATGTCAAGGGTGGAAGAAATAAAAGAAGCCATTGATACCTTGCCTGAAGAGGAGTATATTCAGTTGAGACAGTGGTTCTCCGAGAAGGACTGGCAGAAATGGGACCGGCAAATCGTGGCGGACTCGGAGACAAAAAAGTTGGATTTCCTGCTAAAGGAAGCGGGTGAAGCAAAGTCGAAGAATAAACTCAGGGAACTTTAAGTGCATCGAACAACAGAGTGCTTCTGGCGATGTTTTGAAAACCTTCCTGAACCTGTCCAGAAAATATCGAAGAAAAATTTTGAGCTGCTGAAAAATGATCCCTCTCATCCGTCTCTTCATTTCAAAAAAGTTGGTACATTCTGGTCAATCCGCGCTGGAATGAATTATCGGGGTCTTGCTGTCGAAGACGGTAGCGACTTTATTTGGATTTGGATCGGAACTTATGACGAATATGAAAGAATGATTAAAGAGGAAGGCTAACACCCGCATCGAGCCGACACGGTTTAAACGGGGTTTAGTTTTGCGTAGGTCTTCCCGTGCGGCTCATGCGAAACGTCATAATCATACTTAATAAATAAGGAGAGAACATCATGAAAAAAATCAAAATTGATAACAGTATGGCTTTTTTATACCCCATGCCAATGGTGTTAGTGGGATCTGTTGTTGGGAAAAAAGCAAATTTTATGGCAGTTGGTTGGGTTTCAAGAGTTAATTTTAAGCCGCCTTTAATTGCTATAGCCTTGGGCCCGCATCATACCAATAATGGCATTGATGAAAACAAAGAATTCAGCATTAATATTCCTGATGTGTCCTTAATTGAGAAAACGGATTATTGCGGATTGGTTTCGGGAAATAAAACCGACAAATCAGAAGTTTTCGATATTTTTTATGGTGAATTAGAAAACGCGCCATTGATTAAAGAATGCCCAGTTTGCTTATCCTGTATTCTATATGACTCAATTAAATTACCATTCAATACACTTTATATAGGAGAGCCAAAAGAAATTTTTACAGAAGAGAAATATATGACAAATGGTAAGCTGGACATAAAAAAAATAAATCCGTTCACATTAACGATGCCGGACAATAACTATTGGTCTGTGGGTGAAAATGTTGGTAAGGCATGGAATATAGGAAAAAAGTTAAAGAAATAATAATACTTCCAGAAGGTTATATACAAGACAGGAACATGCCAAACAGTTCAATTATAATCTTTCTCCAATAGTTAACGACCTAAAAGAACAGGGGAAGAAAAGTGGGAGAAAATTTGTTTCATTCCCTGTTAGACGAAAAGTTTTGTCGAAAGATAAGAAAGTGAAAAATGTTGCCTAACCAGAAATTCCTAAATTCCCGCCTTTTTAGGCACTATGATATTTAGTTTTTCGACAATCTCTTTTTGTTGCCTCGTTAGTTCCTGAACAATTATCTCATCCTGGTATACTTTACACTTTAGATTCTTCATAGTGAGTAAAATCTCCTCCACAGTATATTTGCGCCCTATCCCCTCTTTCAGTCGCAAAAATACTATTAAAGCAATAAACATAAGCAGTAAATACCCCCTTAATGTCTCTTCTTTGTGAATCCGAAGTGCTATCAATCTCAGGTCATCTTTTGAAAAACCAAATAACGCCTCTACCGATTGCCTCATGTAGTAATAAGGGACTACCTCATCTTTGTCAACTTTAAATGATGAGATGAGAATCATTATGCCTTGTTTTAATAGCCTATACTCTATGTCCTCTTTATTTTCTCCCTCTTCCATTGTATCGAGCAAAAGTCTCTTCGTCTCTCGTCCCTTCCTCTCAGGGTCAAGAACTATATATGCATATGCCCGTCTTCCGTAAAGATTGACCTCTTTCTGCTTGATAAATAATGCCCTTTTCCCATATCTAACTGCATGTTCAAACCTCTCTAAATTCCGACCCTCCTCTATGATTAGCTCCCTGTATAAGGTCCTCCCCGATGGCAACCTTGTAAGAAACTCTATACCCTTATCGTATAAATCCTTGACATTATCCTCAGAGAAAAAAGCTGCATCAACTAAAACAAAACTGTGAGCAATACCAAGCTTTCTAAGTTCCTCTATAGTAACAGAAAGAGTAGTTACATCAACAATATTGCCAGGAAGATATCTGAAAAACAATGGCATCCCTGTCTTTTTATCAACAACAAAGAGAAATCGTATCTGCTTGTCTATCTCCCCATCATGATATCCCCATGCACTAAAAGGAAAATGTATCTGATTGGGCAATGCAGTAGTGTCTATTATCACACTGCCTTCTACCTTTGTAAAAGAAGATATATAGCTCATGAAAAAATCCCTCTGAAGTTCTTCATCCCCTATTAATTGAAGAAAATCACTTATCCTCTGTGAAGAGAGATTTACATCCTTAAAGAAAAAACGGGCTACATTGCCTTCATAACAGATTCTTGCATAAATCATTGCAGAAGGATGACATATACGATAACAAATAAGAGAAAGTAATCTTTTAGACTCCTTGCCAAAAACTGTATCTAATAAAGATGTGAGATTTGCCTTTTTCATAAATTCATAAAGAAGATAGGTGTCCCCAAAATCTAAGATTAGTCTTTCCTTTAGGGGATGTTCTTTTTTAATAATCTTGCCCTTTTCATTCATAACACCAAGGTATCGGACTTTTTGTCTGGGTCTTTTTGCTAAAGAATCCCAGTAAGAAGTCACCTCATAAGCGTATTCCCTCTGCCCGAATTTTTTATACCTAATAAAACTCATAATGCCTATTATAGGCATTATATATTATCTATATCCCAAAATGCAAGAGAATATTTGAATATTTATTAAATGTCTTTTTTTATCTTAACACCTTGTAGTTTAATGGTAAATCTGAAAAGATGTTAATATTATAGTAACTAAAAATACTAAGCATAATTCTCCATAATGCCTAATTTAGCGGGAATTTAGGAATTTCTTAATATTTTTCGCAAAATATGGGTTATTACGTAGCTGAGGATATACAAACTCCAATAGTTTTTTCCTGTTCCTTTTACCCTGGCCCTCGAAATCCTGTGTGAGGTCTTCAAGAAACCGCTCGTCTCTTGTTCCCTTCTTGTCTGTTTTTTCTCTCTATTTTTTGAATAATCATCTTCTTTTTTATCTATTTTATCTCATTGGATAAATTGTTTTTAAGGTTTATATATACCATTCTGAATAGGCAATTTAATTTTCCTGAAAATATTTTCTGCGCAAATAATATTTTTCATGCAAATTAATTTATGCGAACAAGCCACTCTGCCATAACAGGATCTGTAAGCCTGAATATATTATCAGCAACTTCAATAATATCCCTTTTTCTCAAATGGTCTATTGCTTTCTGTACACCTCCTATGGTAAGTCCGTATTTCTCAAGAAATGCCATAGAGAATATTTCTTTTGTTGGCTCTTTGGCAAGCGCTTTTAATAGAGCTTTTTGAGTAAGAGTAAGCCCTGACCATATACCTTCATAATCAGAACCTTCCATTTTAAGAAGATATTTATATGCATCTGAAACAATTATCTCACTACAAACATTGGAGGTTAAATCCCAACAAAGTGCAGAAAGTTTCTGTACATAATAGGGATAACCTCTCACCATTTCATAAATAAGAGTTGCAACAGGTTCAGGGCATTTCTTTTTAGTTTCTTTAAATTTTTGAATTATATAGGGGACAAATTCTTCTTTTTCTATAATACCAAGTTCAAGAGGATAAGCACTTTTATAAAAAGGCCGCCCTCTGTCTGTAAACATCTCGGTAAGAAGTCTTCTTCTGCTGCCTACGAAAAAATATGATATACCTTTCTGTTTTTGAATATAGGATCGAAAAGTTCCCTCAAGTTTTTTTGCTTCATTAAGGATTGCAATCTCCTGAAATTCATCAAGTACAATGTTTGCACGAAGTTTATTTTTTTTTACATAATTATGCATGTTTCCCATAAGGTCTTCCAGAAGCAGATCAAGATTGGTTGACTTATCATATTTAACAGAGATTTCCATACGGTCAGGAAATATTTCTATAGAAGGAATAAAACGACTGAAAATATTTTTAACCCTATCAATAAAATTTCTTGGGTCAGCACCTTTGCCCATACCCTTGAATACAGCTGCAGCGAATTTAGAAATAACATCTGATTCTGAC
>JACAFE010000060.1 GCA_013388435.1 Nitrospirota bacterium
CCCGCTTTGCGTGTCTGGAATTGAGTGCCGAAAAACGGCACTGGAAGTTAGTCGCTCTGGCGACTGGAATTTATCAAACTGTTTATTGCGTTTATAGCGTTTATAGCGTTTATTGCGTTATTGCGTTTAATTAAAACTGCACGGCACAACAAGAAAGAGCAAAGAGCAAAAAAAGGCTGAAGGCTGAAGGCGTTAGGCTGAAGCATAAAAAACAACAAAGGAATATACAAACCCCTTAACAAAGGAGGAACTTAGTTAAGAGAAAAGAGCAAAGAGCTTATAGTAAACAACTAATAACATAATAAAAGGCAATAGCTCAATTTATGAAACAAAATAACGGGTCTTTTTTAAATATGAGCGGAGCTCATATTCAGCCTTCAGCCTTTTTAGTTTTTGCAACATCTGTATTATTTAAATTGCATTTTTTGGGTTAAATGATAAAGAAAATCTGAAAAGTTGAATTGCTTTTGGATTATAGGCAATAATATCTTATGAAATTATTGAGATATTTCATACTTTGTTTTGTTTTTTCTATTATATTCGTCCCTGATTTATCCAGTTCTGAGGAAAATATTCCTTTTAACAGGGTAGTAATTCATAATCTCAAGATAACTTTTTATCCTGATGAGAGGACTTTTTCTGCAGAAGATACAATTACTGTCCCCGAACATCTTCTGCCAGAATTTCAGTTCTTTCTTCATAAAGGGCTTAACCCTTACTCGCCATCATCGGATGTTATGATTTCAATTAATCAATCAAGTCAGGATATTCCTCATGAATCATATTCTGTTAAACTTCCAACAGGAGTAAACACATTTGTATTAAAATATGGAGGCAGCGTCCATAATCCTTCTCTGTCAGGCAAAAAAAAGCTATTTAATCCGATTCAAGCCCAGGGCATAATTTCTGAGGCAGGAATATATCTTGCCGGTAGTTCTTTCTGGTATCCGGTTTTCAATGGAGAATTTGTCAAATTCAACCTTCTTATTGAGTTGCCTTCTGAATGGGATGCAATAAGTCAGGGTGAAAGAACATTGCACAAGAAGGATAACAATTCTACTTATGTGCGCTGGGAATCTAATGAACCTCAGGAGGAAATTTTTCTCATAGGCGCGCGTTTTATTGAATATTCTCAATCAATTGGCAAGATTATGGCCATGATTTTCTTGAGAACACCTGATAAAGGATTGGCAGACAAATATCTTGATGCAATTGTACGTTATATCAATATGTATGAATCACTTATTGGTGAATATCCCTATAAAAAAGTTGCTGTTGTTGAAAATATCTGGGAATCTGGCATAGGTATGCCATCTTTTACGGTTATCGGACCAAAATTCATCAGGTCGCATTTTGCTGTTAACAATTTTTTCCCTCACGAAGTGCTTCACACATGGTGGGGTAATAGTGTATTCCCTCATTATGAAAAAGGCAACTGGTCAGAGGGGTTGACCGGTTACCTATCAGATCACCTTATGAAAGAACAGCAGGATGAAGGTTCTTCTTTCAGACTAAGAATACTCCAAAAATATGCGGAATATTTGCTAAAAAACCAGGATTCCCCTGTAACAGCGTTTAAGTTGAGAACAGGTTCATCTTCTGAAGTTATTGGATATGGAAAATCTCTTATGTTTTTTCATATGCTGCGTCTGCAGTTAGGAGACAGAATTTTTACAGAGGCTATCCGGGATTTCTACCAGAAAAATAAGTTTAAACGCGCCACATTTGCTGACATAATGAAAAGTTTTGAAACCGTATCAAAAAAGAATATGAAAAGAGAATTTGAGCAATGGATAATAAGACCGGGTGCGCCGCTCTTGAAATTAGGTGAAGTAAAAATTGACAGGGAAAAGGAAGGATATGTATTATCCGCTGTCATCGAACAGAAACAACACGGGAAATTCAATCTTAATGTGCCTGTAGCGGTTACCATGAAAGACAAAGAGAAAGCATATCAGACAACTGTCAGGGTTGACAAAAAAAAGGTGGAATTTAAAATTTTTCTTCCTTCCCGTCCTGTACGTTTGGATATTGATCCCGAATTTGATATTTTCAGAAGGCTTGAAAGGGATGAAATACCGCCGGTTATTTCACAGGTTATAGGAGCGGAGAAAATAGTTGCTATACTTCCCTCTTCATCAGATAAAAATTTATTAAAAGCATACCGTAGCTTCGCATCAGCTTTAGCGATATCTGGCTCAAATGAAATAGATATAAAACTTGATACAGAAATAGATTCCTTGCCACAGGATTGTTCTATTGTCGTATTAGGACTTGAAAATAAATTTGTATCAAAGGTATTTAGTATGTTGTCGAAATATAAAGTTGTTTTAAACCATAAATTGGTCAAGATAGGAAGAACTGAAATCATGCTCGAAAATAAATCAATTGTTCTTACGGCAAGAAATCCGGACAATGAGTCCCTTAATATTCTGTTTGTATTTTCGAATGTGCCGGAAGGGCTTCAGGAGCTTGGTAGAAATTTGTCTCGTTTTTCAGGTTTCAGTTACGCGGGTTTTGAAGGCAGGAGTTCAATTAATATTATTAAAGGAAGATGGAATAATATTAGTTCACCGTTGACTGTATTTATTCCAGATGAAAAAGGAGAGATTATAAGCGCAGAGCTTGGAGAACTCATGCCAAGAAAGCCGCTTATAACACCACAGAATATCTTTTCAGAAGAAGCAATGATGCAGTCAATACGCTATTTGTCTTCGGAAGAACTTAAAGGACGCGGGCTGGGAACAGAGGGACTTGATAAAGCTGCTGAATATATTGCATTAAAATTTCAGGAGGCTGGACTTAAACCCGGTGGGGATAAAGGTAAAAGTTATTTCCAGACATTTGAAGACTGGTTCCGCGGGGAAAAAACATCCGAACTTATTCTGAAGAATGTAGTAGGAATTATCCCGGGTAAAAACCCCGAGTGGTCAGAGCAAAGTATTATAATTGGTGCTCATTATGACCATCTGGGTACCGAATGTGTTGAATATTATGATGATGAAGTTGATGCTTATTGCCCGGGTGCAAATGACAATGCAAGCGGAGTGGCTGTTTTGATAGAACTTGCAAGGGTGCTGAACAAAAGCCTTAATCCAGAGCGTACAATAATTTTTGTTGGTTTCACAAATGAAGAGAAAGGCAAAAGCGGTTCCCGTTATTTTGTAAATAATATGAAAGAATATCCAGCGGATAAATGCATAGGAATGATAAACATTGACACTGTTGGCCAGATTAAAAAGAAAAAAATATTTATTTTGAATTCAGTTTCAGCAAAAGAATGGCAGTATATATTCAGAAATTCGGTTTCTAATACAGGGCTCGATATAGATTTTGTAACAGAAGAATTAGATGTGAGCGATCAGATCGCCTTTCATAATGCAGGAATTCCTGCTGTTCAACTTTTTTCAGGACCGCACCCTGACTATCATCGAACTACTGATACTGCAGACAAAATAAATTCATCCGGACTCGTTAAAACCGCTCTTTTACTAAAACTGGTTATCGAGAAACTATCAAATCAGGAAGAACCTTTAACACGTATAAGTAATTAATTCACAAGTATGTTTTGAAATTTTATATAAAAGTGTTAAGCAAAAAAGTAAAATTGAAATATTCCTGATTTTGCAAAAAATATTTTTCAATACCTTAAGTATATTTAAAGAAACATTGCGATTTCAGGTATTTTACGACTTATGTCAAGGCGTGGCTCATTGACTTCCTGCATAGCAATATATACAACGATGCTTACACGTGTTATATTGTCCTATATCTTTGCTCGGAATGCATCCACAATACTTTCTTTGACCTTTGTCTTTAAAGGCTTTCTTTTTGTTATTTTTTGTCTCTGATAAATAACCTTGATTAAGAAACTCCATCAATTCTTTATCTTGATTAAACTCTCGTATCATAAGAGTATCATCAATACATTTATTATGATTTATACCATATTCTGATAAATCCACCTTTTCAGCGCATGTTGCGATTTCAATATTCCACTCGTTTTTCATTTCTTTTAAACCTTTGGCTATTCTAATCATATGCTCGTCTGTAAATTCTTTGCAATCAATAAAACCTGCTTTCAACAAATTATTCCTGACTTTTCTGTAAAGATTAATATCTATAAAACTTATTACAAGTTTTTCTGTATATTTATGTATTAATTTCCCGATGTTATATATTTTATTAAGTAAAATATCTACGGATATCTTATCTGTTAAAATCAAAGGGTCAAACCTCCAAATTGTTCTTGCCTTTCCAATATAATCTGATAATTTTTTGAATGTTTCTATTCTGCCTTCTAACGGAGGTACTTCAGGCTCTAATTTTTCTTTTTCATAATCATTAAGAGTAAAAGTAAAATAATAATTTATTACTTTTCTATCTAATTCTGGCAGAAATTTTAAAATAGGTTCCGCATTCTTAGTCCAGAATATTATTGCTCTTGTTTTTTCAAACGAGACATGTTGTGATTTTCCATTAAAACGATTAACCCATTCTACATAACCTTTCCTGAGCCTGTGCATAAACCACTCGGAATAAAATGCAGGGATGTCAGTGACCCTGCTTGCTGAAATAATAACAGGAGCAATACCATTAATTGGACCTTTATCTGTTTTGATTATAACTTTTCGCCAGCCTTTAAAAGACATTACCTTCTCATTTTAGCTTATTGAAATAATAATGCTATTTATTTATAATTCTATAAAAAATAATTAGCTTTGTCTTCATAATATGGCTAAGCAAAAGTATAAATGACGGAAATAAATATTATTTTTGCCATTTACAGTTTTGGAGTGAGTTGTTTAAAAACTATTTGTATCCACAACCTTCCCCTCTGTTATATTCAGATAAATATCCTGAATGGTAAAGAAGAAGATGAAGTTTCACTGCACCCTTCGTTATTACCCAGATCGGAGTTTTTCTAAAAGTTATTTTGGACAAGTTTGAATCGTTATGTTATAAAATATTTATATGAAATCGCTGAGTAAGCTATATATTCTGATTTTACTTTTATTGGTTTCATGTACACCTGTTTTAAGGCAGGAGCTAATAGATTCTGCCTTAAAAAATATATCCCCAGCTGAAATTAAACAGCAACCTGAATTATATGTTGGAAAATATTTCCTTTTGGGTGGAATAATTGCTGAAACCAAAATGACTTCCGAAGGCTCTTTAATAGAAGCCATGTATCAGCCTGTTGATTCACGTGGTTATTTAAAAGGAATAAATACTTCACATATGCGATACCTTGCACTTTTTCCAAAAGAAAATGGAATACTTGACCCTTTAATCTTCAAACGCGGAAGGGAAATAACATTTGTGGGTGAGTTTGTGGAATTAAAAGAAGGAAAGATTGAAGATTTAGAATATACTTATACTTATTTTAAGATTATTGAGCTTTATCTGTGGCCAGAATATAAAGACTATTTTATTTATTATGAGCCTTATCCATATTGGTGGGACTACCCGCACTGGTGGTATAGACCTTATTATTTCCCCCGCAGGCATTAATTCTAAAATATTATTTAGCTTAACCCGTTTTTCTCAGGAATCTATTTAACTCTTTTTTGAACTCTTCTAACTTATCAAGATAACAGGCATGACCTGTATCTTTGATAATATATATTTCTGATTGTTTAACCTTCTCTGAAATTATCTTTGCATTATCTGAATATGAAATATTATCTCTATTACTCCATATAGCTAAAAAAGGAACATTTATCTTTCCCAATAATGGAATCTAATTTTAAGTCCTTTATTTCAGCCCGGTCTTCCATCATTTATTGAAATTTTAATATAAATATTAAACGAGCTAAATAAGATCTTAACCAAATCCTGTAATTTGCAAAAAGCAGAATTAATATTCCCGGTTCTTTTTCTGTTAATAATTCCTGATTAGGCGATGCAGATGATTATCCGGCTCAGAGCCGCTTCCCACCCCAACGCTCGGGCGTGGCGGGAAGGAAAGGGGGCAAGGGGGGAAAGGAATTCCCGCCCTGCCCTCGCTTTTTCGCCGCCGAATTTTTCCTATTTCGTAAAGCGAAATTCGCCACTGTTTTCAAATTAACTGATTTTGCTTGCAAAATCAACGAAATTGTCGAACCAATATTTTCTGTAATTTTCCAAAACCTCTGCTATTCCTCGTCTTGGTTTGAGCAATAGTTTTGTGTTTATGACAAATCCGTTGTACGAAAAATCTCTGCTTTCTTTTTGCTCGCCAATTTCAAATATCCTTGAATAGCCATCAATTTTTCTGTATCCGTCCGCCTGTTCAAATAAAGTCATTTGTCTTTCAAATTCTTTTCTGGGAATTTTTCCGTACTGATTGTCTAACTCTTTTTGTCTTTCAGGATAATGCCGAACTTCCTCAATTTTTCTTTTAATTTCTTTGTATTTCTCGCCATCGCTAAACCTGACCTTTTTGAAATGCACGATTTCATTTTCCAATTCCTTAAACTTCTCAAACTCCTTGCTTTTAACTCCAAGGTAATCAAAAATCCGATCAAGAATTAACTCCGGCTCAAAGAGTGAATTCCTTTCGCCCAAATCATAGTATCGCTCTTTTTCCGCAAAACTTTCTTTTGCTTTATTCAAAACTTTCACATCGCAATCATATTTGGCCAAAGCGATTTTATCGCCTAAAAATCCGTAAAATTTCGACGTTATATCAAGATCTTCTCGGCTGACAGGATATTTTTGCGGGTCTTTTTCTTCAGCAAAAATTCTCTCGGAATCACGGTAAACAGGTATTAAGAGAAGTTTCCCTTCTCTTTTAGGATTGACAATAAATGCCTCGCCTAAATTTTTATCCTGTTTTTCTGCCTTTAGAGTAGCGATTATCTCTCGTAGGTTTTCGGCGTTCGTCCCAAAAACAAACAAACTCTCTATCGGCAAAATCAGATTTTTAATTTTTTCAAATAACTGCTCTTTTACTTCATTTGCATTGAAAAAATTTTGAAGACGCTTTCTTTTGTTTTTCTGCGGCTCTATTCGGACACCTCTGCCAACCGACTGTAGAACGAATTTTTTGGCGTCGCTTCCTACTCCGATATTTACAAACAAAAGAAGATTTGGTCTGTTAGAATCCCAACCCTCATAAAAAGAACGCGAACCCATTAAAACATTTATGTCAGAATCATCGCGATTTATCCGCCTGAAATAACTTTCGTTTTCAAAACTTTCGTTTATTTCGTATCCCTCAAGTTTGTCTTTTAGCCAGCCGGAAATGTCGCCGATTTTGATTAACGCAAACGGCTTTTCAGCCGTCATCAACCTAAAAATCAGTTCGTTTCTATTGCCGGGAATTTTTAATACCTCAATCTTGCCCGGAGTTTTAGCATTCAAAACATATTTTAAAACATCTTTGTAATCTAATTTTGAAATTAAATCGGCGTTTACTACGCAGTCCAACTCCTCAAACTCAAATGTTGGATGGTTGCTAAACTCTTGAACAATTTCCTCTTTTGCTTTATTGAGCAAATCTGCCCTAATTTCGTTCTTCGCTACTTTTTCTAACTCTCTAAAAAATAACTCCAAATCAGATTCTTCTACATCTACGGAATTAACCAATGTCAAAAGAAGCGGGCGGTGGTATAAGGCATTATCAACTTTCCTGATTTTTTCAAAATACTTGTTGATGCAAGTCAGAAGTAAAAGCGTCTTCAAAACAATTTTCTGTTTTTCAATCGGCGAAAAATCACCCCGACCGCGAAATGCACTAATCTCGGCAGATGACACATAAATATGCTTGCCGTAACCTTCTTCAACAAACTTTGAAAGATTGAAATTAAAAACACATGTTGCAAAGTCTCTTGGGTCTGTAAAGGTGGCAGAAAAATTAAACAGAAATCCGTTTCTTGAAAGTATGGAGTATAAAATCTGTCGCTTGCTGTCTTCCTTGTCGCCCTTATGGGCTTCGTCCAAAAGAATGTACCATTTGCCGCTGTTGTCATAATTTCTGAAATTCACGATTTTTTCTTTCTGTTCATCAGAAATTAAATCGGAACGATAACAAAAAACAGTAATCTCGTTTTTAGCAAACGGCAGGGCGTTTTCGCGCTTCACACTATCGTAATCTCTCAAATTTTTAAGATTTATCTTTGTGCCAAAATTAAAACTATTAAATTCCTCAACATGATTTTTAAACTGGTCCAAAAGGTCATCACGGTGCGCCAAAAAAAGAATGTCACGCGCCGGCAATTCTTTTTCAGCAACGAGTTTACCCAAAAGTTCAATCAGTTTAACAATAATCAGCGTCTTGTCCGAGCCGGTCGCCATCCAAAAACTCATCCGATTGATAAAGTGAGTAAAGGATATTTTATTATCAACTATTTGATAATCTTCAGGATATTCCAAAAGATATTTTGCCGCTTTCCTTTCACGATTTAGGTTATAGTCAAAATTTTCTGTAAAATCGTTTGCTTGGTAGTGATTAAACAAACTTTGCTTTAATTTATTCCCCTTTTGTAGAGGGGTGTCTGCGACAGCAGACGGGGTGTTTCCTTTGAAATAAAGCCATAAGCCGCGCAAAGCATTTTTAAGCGCATCCTTTTGAAAATCAAATAGTGTTTTGTCGGAAGAAAATCTGCCAAAATCAAATCCCTGCCACTTTACTGGCAAGTTTTCCAGAGCAATATTTTTTACAATATCTTATAAATATAATTTCATATCACCAACAAATTAGTAATGATTTTAATCAATTTATCTTTTTCCTTCGGGTTGCTGACTGCAATTAAAAGAGCCAGAGCAGTTAAAGCATTGTCATTAATTTTTTTCTCCCCGGTTTTTCGGTAAAGGAAATCATTTTTATCAAGGAAATAAATAAACAAAAACGAAGCAATTCTCTTATTGCCATCTACGAAAGGATGGTCTTTGATGATAAAATATAAAAGATGAGCGGCTTTTTCTTCTAATGATAGATATAATTCATTTTTCCCAAAAGTTTGGTAAATGTTGCCCAAAATGCCTTGAAATTTTTCACCATTCTCTTGTCCAAACAAATCGCTCGCTTCCCTTTTGGCAATCAACTCTTTCTTTATTTCTTGAATAACTTTAATAGAGTTTTCGTATTTCAAAACAAACTTGCCTTTCGTTTTTTTAACCAGCGATAACTTTTCTTTATCATATTGTTCAAGAAGAGTGAGCGTTTTTGAGTAGTTTGCAAGTAAATTCAAAATTTCTTGCTCTTGCCCGACTAAAAGTTTGTGTTTAGATTTTTCTTGTAAAAAAGAAATAGCGCCTTGCAATTCTTGCAATTGATTGCGCGCCTGCAAAAGCCGCTCTTCGTTGATGGTATAACCTTTAACCAGATGATCTTTTAGCGTTTTAGTCGCCCAAATGCGGAATTGTGTCGCTCGTTTTGAATTGACTCTGTAACCAACAGAGATAATAGCGTCTAAATTATAAAATTTAACTTTCTTTGTTTGAGTTTTGCCTTTAATAGCGCCGTGTGAAGTGGTTTGTTCCAAAATGGAACTAACCACTTTTTCATTTAATTCGCCGGTAGTAAAAATGTTTTTTAAGTGCTTGGTAATAGCTGGCCTTTGAGTGCCAAAAAGCAAAGCTATTTGCGCTTGCGTAAGCCAAATAGTCTCTTCTTCCAAACGCACATCTAACTTGGGTCCTTCTTTGGACTTATAAATAACTATTTCACCTTTTTGGAATTCAGCTTGTTTCATAAATAACTAAATTCAAATACTTGCCACTTGGTTAGCAAATTTTCAAAGGGAATATCGTCTATGATGTCTTGGAAGATACATCCGCATATTATTTTTTCTTTCTTGGGATTTTTACAACAAACTCATTATCATTAGCTATTAACTCAACATCAAGCCCAATATAATCTTTTACAAGTTTTATCATTCTTCTCACACCACTACCCAAATCTGTTACCATCTGAAATTTTGTAAGCATGTTATAAATGTGAGGGTTTCTCAATACATGAGAGCCTCCAGCCTTCATGCTTTCAATAGTTACTGTATTTGGTAATCTCCCAGGACTGTGAATTTCTATTTTATCAGTAAAAATTAAAATTCTTATAGGCGCACTTATAGTGTAATCACGGTGTGCCAGAGCATTGACCACAGCTTCTCGTAACGCTGGTATAGGTATTTCAAACTTAGTTTCTGGTTCGAAATCTTTTATGACATGTTCTTCTCTAAGATAAATTTTAAAGAATCGTTCTGTATCTCCTATTATTTGGGAAATAACGCCATTAACATCCTTCTTATCCAAAGGAGCTGTGGCAATATCATCTCCTTCTATATAAGCACAGACAATTCGTGCTTCTTTTAAGAAATATTGTGGGTTTTTACCGAAAAACAAAAGACCTGTTATAGTAGGCACTAAATCTTTATCTACTAAATGTAAATTCTTAAGGTATGATAATACTTCCTGTTCATTAATCTCCGTAATACTCTGAGATAGGTAATCTTTTAGAAACGATTTAAACAATTCCAAATCAATATTTTCTAAATTAGCGTTTGTTATTGATAACTCATCATAATAAATACTTTCGGAACTTTGAAATAATCTAAGAATCTCCTCCCTCGTAGCTTCTCTACACCGGTTAGATGAACGAATGTAAAATTTTCCTTTACACTGATAAGGTCTCTGAATTCCTTTCGGGATATTGATAATTACTATATTTTTATCATTAATGGCAGCAGTTTCCTGTAAAATAGTAACTGGTGGTTTGCATAAATTTAGTGCTAAATCGTCTATTCTAAGCATAAATTTATCAACATCATTAATTCCGATTATTGTTCCATCATCAGCGACCCCTGCAAGTATTTTTCCTCCATCTGTATTTGCAAATGAAACTATTGTCTTGGCAAAATCATCATTGTTTTCATCTTCTCTTTTAAATTCAAGGTGATAACCCTCTCCTTTAGCAATAATCTGTCTAATTTCTAATTCAGTCATAATTTTACTCCATATTTTTGAATTCTCTTTTTAAATGCTTCTTCCCCTCCTTCCATAATTTTCTTTATGTCTTCAGTAATGGACATTTTATCAATGGAGCCTGAATTTCTAATTTTACACTGGTCTGCTTCTACATCCAAAACAAATATCTGCTCTGAATCGCCAAGTACTGGAATATTAGCATTATGGGTGGCAAAAATTAATTGCCTTTTATCTTTCATCTCTCTTAATATTACAACTATATCATCATAAATAAATCTATTATCTAAATCTTCTTCCGGCTGGTCTATGATTAGAATTCTTTTTTCCTGTGAGAAAAGCAAAATAAGCAATGCGGTTGCTTTTTGGCCATCAGAAAGCTTTTCAAATGGCTTATATTCATCTCCCACTTTCAATTTGATTGTAATTAAATCTTCTGGAAATAAAATTTCTAATTGATACAATTTGCTTCTGTCTTTAAACCAATCTGTAATTCTCTTAGTCATTGCATCTGTAAGTTGAAAATATTTTTGAAGTTGTTCAGCACCTGCTTCTATAATTTTTGAAAGTTCAACACCATCTATTGTTATATTTTTATTATCTATAATTTTTGAAATAGCATCTTCACTGACTTTAGAACCATATAGCAAAGAACCTAATTTGTCCTTGAATTCTTTTTTATCCGACTGATAACTAATTTCAAGCTTTACTCTGCCTGAGAGTTGCTCATTTATCTTTTCTATTCGCTCTTTTCTAAAGTCAAAAAGATTATGTCTTTCTTTCTGGATATCTTTCTTTAGAGATTTCCTTTCCATTTCCAATTGCTGTTTTTGCTTTTCTATTTTTTCATATTCTTTTATCAGGGGCTCTAATCGGGATTTTTCCTGAATGAGTGCTTCGTATTTATCTGGAGATAACCCTTTTGCCGACAATTCTTTTTTTATCTCCTCGGAATTTTTTCTATTTTTTTCGAAACGGTTATTCCATTCAGTAAGAACATTATCTAATTTCTTTTCTATTTCGGCTGACCTGTTAGAAAAATCTTTAAATTGACCTTCTAAATATTCTTTGTATTCTCTTATAATGTTCCCCGCATCTAATAATAATTGTTTTTCCGGGCTTTCACCTTTAAGAAGACTATCCTGTGCATTATTTATTTCCTGAATAAATTCTTGATATTGGGTTATTAAGTCATCTTTGCCTGATTTAAATTTTGATATAGCTGTTTTTAAAATATTGCTATCTTTTGTTAACAGGGCGAGCTCCTTCATTTTTCGAGCTACACCTAATTCTTCAAATGTTTTTATATGCTCATTGATAGTTTTAAGCCTTTGCTCATAATCCTCTTTTTGAAGTAGTTTGTTCTGCAGATTTAGAAGTTTTTCTCCATTTTCTTTTAGTAAATTTAATTTTTTATTGAATTCTATTTTCTTCTTTTTTATTTCATCACCTATGAGTTGGTCAACTAATTTTCGTTGGAAGTCCTGATTATTGGATAATACATAAAGTTCCTTCTGCCCTAAAAGAATAGGAGAGTTTTCCTCAAACAATTCATCCGGTGGAATATTTTTCTCCTCTACAATTGGTTGTTGTCCGATAACTCTACTAACAGTATACGGAATTTTTTTATCACCATATCTTTTTAGCAATCTTACGGTAATTTTCCCGCCACTTCCCACTACATTCTGAACAAATTCTTCTCTAAAGGATTCTTCCGCATAAGATGGTAAATCAAGACAATAACGAATTGATTCAATAATGGCGGATTTTCCTACACCCCTTCCACCAATCAGACAGTTCAGGTTGCTATTGAAATTTATTTTCACATCCTTTAAAAATTTCGCACCTGAAATTTCAATAGATTCAATCTTATCTCCTATTTCTTCCTGTTTTTCATACAACCTTACGCGTAAAGAAGGGTCCTGAAAGGCTATGCGGATAGCATTTATAGAAACACTGCTTAATTTAATATAAGTGCATCTTGTTTTATCACCTCTTTGCTTACAACCAATTTCATCTATTGATTTTGGGTCTGTGTTTTCTAAAACAGCAATTTTATTTTTAAAAAAATCTTTATTTATTTCTCCTGTTGAAACTAATTTGTTTATACCTTTGTCTGATATGAATTCAATTGCATCAGCAAGTTTTAATAAATTGGCTGCCTCTTTAGCCTGATTTGCATCAAGCAATCCGTTTTTATCTTCAGGATGTGGAAAAATAACAAGGCAAGAAAATTTATCGTGCAATTCATTAAGAACATCGCTTAAATTATTCTTAAGAGAAATATCTCTGTGGCTCCTGTCGCTGTTAATCAACGGCTTTTCAGGCGCTTGATCTAATGATTTAATATAATCATTTATACCGTCTATGTCGGACTCATAATCAAAAATTATCAAAATATGCAGTCCTTTGCCAAGTGTTACAGAAAGTTCTATGCCCGGAAAAACAAAAATATTTTCTTTTACTGCCTTTTCCTGAAACTTTTTAAACCATTCAGTTCTTATCTGTTGATAATCAGTTATAGCACATATCTTAATTTCCTTTTGTTTAAGTTTTGATATGTATTGGTCCATTATATTTTCAAGAACAGAATCAGAATTGAGATTGACCCCAGAAGGCAACTTAAAACTATCAACTAAAGGCGAATGAAGATGCAAATCGCATCTTATCCAATCAGCACCATAGTCAAATAAATCTACTTCTGAAAAATTTTCCATCGTTTTTACTCCCACCAAATTAATGGCTTAATTAATTTATAATCCAAATCTTCACGGACTTTATCTAACTCAAAAATAAGCGAGCGTTTTTCGTTGGCTTTTTTAGATTCAATTTTTGAAGCGTCGAAGTAAAACTTTAAACACCCCGTCCCTTTGGGACACCCCTCTATAAGAGGGGAATTTTCAAACTCAACCGGCAAACTTCTGAAAATCCGGTCAGTTTTAACATAATAAAGCATCTGTGTTTTCCAAAAGAGAATAACATCTTTTTCGTCGGTATAAACCTTTTCGTAGATATTGTTGTGAAATGGCGTTGAATTGAAATAGATTGAGCCGCTTTCGGTAAAGTAGCGGCTGAAAAAGGAATAGAGCTTATCAAAAAGCTCGTCCCGAAAGGCAGGATATTTTCCCAAGGCAGTTTCAATATCTTTTTTAAGAATATCCTCAATCTTGCGGTAGTAATTTGATTTTATCCTCATCAAATTAACAAAACCGCCAGTGCCTTCAATCTTGGCGCCGATAAATACATCTTGCAGGGCTTTGTAAAATTTTTGTTCTTTGGTCATAGTGTTTATTTCATTAAATCATCAAGCGAAACGCCAAGGGCTTTGGCGATTTTTTGTGCGGTGTCTATTGTGGGGCTTTGAATTGCCCCCGACTCAATTTTGATAATCGTATTATGGGAAATATCAGCCAATTTGGACAATTTGTCTTGCGACAACCCCCTTTGCTTTCGCAACTTTTTTATATTCTTCGCTATTGTTGTTTTTTCGTTTGACATTATTGTATGATAGTATTAGTATTAAAATACAATGACTATCCTAATATCCGATGACTAACACTAACGTTATAATACACAATTTAATTTGTTTGGTCAATAAAAACGAAGAGAGTTCTTTATTGTTGCCCGCAAGATTTGCAATGTTTAGATTGGTCGGGGCGAGAGGATTTGAACCTCCGACACCACGGTCCCGAACCGTGTGCGCTACCAGGCTGCGCTACGCCCCGAAAAAAATAAATTTTAACATATCAATAAATCAAAATGTAATCAGCGTCCCCGGATTTAATTGTATTCGGGTCAATATATTTTTCTATATAAGGTAAAATTACCCTGTGATTTATTTTATCGGAAAAATGTTTTAGTTGCGCTGGTATTCCCCTTTTCCATGCGTGTCCGTTACCGGCAAGAACAACCATTTTTTTATCATTATGTTTTTTAAAATACCCTGCGATATTATATGCCATGGACTGATCCCATAAAAGCTGGGCTTCACAAAAAAATTGAAAATTGTTCCCTCCGTGTCCGTGCATTGCATATGCTCTTCTGATGAATTTCATATATTCCTCATTTACAATACATGCAATTTCAGGAGGAAGTCTTTTTAATTCTTCTTTTGTGAGTGAAGCAAAGCCCGATGTTGCAACTTTTCTGGTTATCTCAGGAGGCACGTTCAGACCAATAGCAGGCAATTTATTATCTTTTATAAAAATAAATATATCATCATAGATGTTCCATGGGAAATTCCAGTTTTTATAATATACGCGGATAAAATCTTCCGTGTTTATATTACCCGAACTCCACAAATCGAGCTCTTTCTGGCTTTCGTAATTAAACATCTCCAGACCAATAACAATAGGTAATTTTTCAGCAACGAGGGCTTTAATGATATTAAGCTGCATTTCATGGTGAAATTCTCTATCGTGTACTTCACCAACAAAAATAACGTCAACTTTTTTTAAATCCTCGAGCATTTCAGAAAAAGTAATAAATTTACTATCTGCCGTGCGGAAGACCTGACCATGTTCTGCATAAGCAAATAAACAAAAATTTATTAGAAATAATATTGTGAAAAAGAATATTTTTTTCATGGTTTTTCTATAATCCTTATTTTCATCTCTATTCTTTCATTTGGATTGTCTCTTGAGTCTCTTGGTTGATTTACTATTTTTTCAGCCACTTCCATGCCAGATACTACTTCTCCAAATACAGTATATTTTCTGTCAAGAAAAGGCGCGTCCGCGACACATATAAAAAATTGAGAACCTGCAGAATCAGGATGCTGTGCCCGTGCCATCGAAAGTGTTCCTTTCTTATGAGGTCTATCGTTGAATTCAGCTTTTATACTATAACCCGGACCACCCATTCCATGTGTTGATTTATCGAGATTTCTCGAGTTTGGATCGCCTCCCTGTATCATAAATCCAGGGATTACTCTATGAAAAGTTGTGCCATCGTAAAATCCTTTTTTTGCGAGTTCGATAAAATTGTTGACATGGTTTGGAGCTGCTTCAGGAAAGAATTTAAGTTCGATATTTCCAAACTTTGTTTCAATTACAGCAGTTGTTTGAGCCATTTTTTTAATCTCCTCTTCTGTGAATTTCTTTGATTTTACTTCTGAGAAAACGGTTGAACTAATCAAAATTAAGATAAATGCTAATATCAATACGACTTTTAATTTCATGGTGCCTCCTTTTAATATATTTAGTATTATCTCTTCTTTTTTCATGAATCTTTTGACATTACTCTATATTTTATTATTTTAAAGCAAATCATGTTTGATTTGCAGAATTTTTGTTTAATCTTAATTTATATAAAAAGCAAATGAAATTATAATAATAAAAATATGTTATATTAAACATTAAAAGGATATATGAATGGGAATTGATTTCAATGTTGCCATAATAGAACTCGGGAAACTTCTTCTCGCTGCTATACTTGGAGGAGCTATTGGTTTTGAGAGGGAGTCTCACGGTCAGGCTGCAGGAATACGCACGAATATCCTTGTTGCCTTAGGCGCATGTTTGATGATGTTGCTTTCACTTAATATGGAAACATTATTCAAATATTTGAATACAGATTCAGTTGTGCGTCTTGACCCCGGCAGAATTGCATCCTATGCTATAGCGAGTATGGGTTTTCTCGGCGCAGGAGCTATAATCAAAGGGAGAGGAACTGTAAGAGGACTAACAACTGCTGCAGGTCTTTGGCTCGTGACAGGTATCGGTCTTGCAATTGGTGCTGGTTATATTTTCCCTGCTATTGCAGGAACCATATTAAGTTTGATAATTCTATATAACATCAGGCATTTAAAACCTTTTATTGCAAGGGACACATATACAATTTTAATTTTACGTTTTGAGGGAAGCAACTGTCTTATAGATAGAATTAAAGATATACTTGCTGAATTTTCAGATGTTTCTATAATGAACATAAGCCTTAGACAATCTTTCTCTCCTGCAATGATAAGTTATCACATAAGGCTTGTGGGAAAAGAGATTAACTATTGCAATAAAATGATTGACAGACTATCAGAAATCCCGGGTCTTATAGAATTAAGCTGGGAAGAAGGGAATGTCCCATGATGTTCAGTTTCTATAGTTTCTAATATATGTTTTTACTTTTTGCCTATAAAGTTTACGCAAATTCTTTGATATTTCTCCCACAGGATATTTATTTTCATCAAGTTCAGAAACGGGCATGACTTCCATCGTGGTATTTGTTATGAAAATCTCTTGAGATGTATAGATATCACTTTTTGTGAATTTACCTTCTTTTACTTCAATGCCCTGTTTTTTTGCAATCCCGATAACAATACCCCTTGTAATGCCGTCGAGTATCCCGCAATCAATGGATGGAGTAAAAAGCATATTGTTTTTATAGAAAAAGACATTGCTTATTGTTCCCTCTGTTAGTTTTCCATAAACATTCAGCATAATGGCTTCATTAGCATTTTTTTCTTTGGCTTCTAATTTTGCAAGAATATTGTTAAGAAAATTAAGAGATTTTATTCTGGGGTTTATTGCTTCTTTAAGGTTTCTGCGGGTCTGTGCAATTATGACCTTTAATCCTTTTTTATAAAGTGCTTTTGGATAATCTTTTTGTTCTTTGACAATTATAACAATCGAAGGTTTCTGACAAAATTCAGGGTCAAGTCCCAGCGAACCACAACCCCTTGAAATTGTAAGACGTATGTAAGCATTTTCAAGCCCATTCGCCTGAATAGTTTCATATATTGCTGACTTTAGTTTCTGTGAATCATAAGGTATCTTTAACCCGATCAGAGATGCCGAACGGAAAAGTCTTTCAATGTGTTCATCAATCATAAATACAATTCCATTATAAGCCCTCATTGTCTCATAAATGCCATCACCATAGAGAAACCCATGATCAAAAACAGAGACAACAGCATCTTCTGCTGGAACTATTCTGTCATTTAGATAAACGTACATAAGATATTATAAAATATTTTCAGCAGAAGTTTTTGGTATTAAATTTATGGCAATCAAACATATTTCATCAGCGTCTGAATGTCCAGTCATTAGAAAGATATTTACTCTTTTCAATATTAGAGACAAGCAATAGTTCTTCTTGAGTTGGGATTGAATCAATGAATTTTATATTGAATGTTTGTTCAAACGATGACCTGATTATTTCTTTGAAATTTTCAATTTCAATATCAGGCAATAAATATTTCAAAGCAGTAAATTCTTTAATGTTTTCCTGAATTTCATTTAGCTTAAAGATTTTTTGCAATAGTTTATTATTGATTGATATTGGAATTGAACCCTGCTGTAACATACAATTTCTCCATCTTTTTTGAGCAGAGCCAATAATTTTTTTATTATTCACTGAAAGCTCAGCAAATGATATTGAGTCAAAACATAATGGACTTCCTTTTTCTTTTTGATTAAATAAATGTTTTTTATCTTGTAAAAATTTGATTTCAGTCATAATTCCTGCTCTTTTAAAAGCATGTTGAAAAGCCTGACTAATCTTTTTATAACTTTCCATTAACCCCCCTGAGAAAATTCCATCGGATGTTTGTGAAGAAAAGCTGTAGGTTATTTCTTCATCATGCAGCAATGCTCGTCCTCCTGTATGTCTTCTAACCACAGGAATTCCTTTTCCGGCGCAATATTCAAAGTCAATATCTTTTATTTTTTGAAAATAGCCAATACTCACAGATGGATTTACCCAGCCATAAATTCTTAATGCAGGGACTGATTTCCCTTCTCTTACAGAAATAGCGAGAACTTCATCCAGAGCCATATTATAAGATGCACTGCATAACCCAGAATCTATAAACCGCCATGTGGTCATCATAAGATATTTTATACATTACAAATAAATAGTATTAACCCAAACAATATAAACATTGTTTAAAAATAGATTCATTTTGGTGTCCGTTGTCCGTGGCCATAAAAAGATATTTTTATACGGATAACTGATAACTATCAACATATAAAGAATATAAAGATACACTAATGTATCGAAAAATAAATTTTTTATTCAGCTTTTTTTAAACTTAGATTGCTTATAAAATTAATTCCAAATAATGCAAAAATACTTATATAAGGTATAACTGGAACTCTAAATCTTGCGTATGCCATAACACCTGGTAGAAATGAATAATAAAATATTAATAATATAAGTAATACTACTATTTTATAGTATTTAAAATCTCTTAATTTAATTATAAAATTCAAGAAACCCAGAACAGCAAGAGCCATAATTATACAATCTATTGCTCTGCAAATAATTTTTATGAAACTAATATCTTTTCCTATTAATCTTCCGATGTCTGGATAGAATGGAAATAATGTCCTTACAACACCTATTAAATGTACTAACAAAACATGGGGAAGGTTTTCTTTTATAACTATTTTGCCTTCTTCATTTAAAATTCTAAGTTTATGAATATCATGATTAACTTCCTCATGATTTCCTGCACAATTATATTTCATTTTAGTTTTTTCGAACAAATATTGTTGCATTTCATTTAAATCATTATTGATATTGTGTTTGGTAAAAATCAAAGGATTTGTTCGCATCATTAAGGCAGCAGGAGCTTCATAATAAAAAATCGTAATATCTTTTATTGTTGATAAAGTCCAGTATTGATATTGATAGAGGTTTCTTAAATACCATGGCATGAGAATAAAATAGAATATACTCAACAAAATAATTATATTAACAAGTATTTTTCTGAGTGGAATATCTAATAAAAAAAAGAAAATAGTCAGTATTATTGGCAAATATTGTGCTGCGGGTCTTATTAAGACAGACATGCCAAGTAAAAATGAAGATAAGATAAGCATTTTAAAATTATTTGATTGTATAAACAATATAAGATAGTAAATTGCAACAACAAAAACAAATGTAAACAAGGTTTCGGTAAGAATCATGTAAGAGTAATAAATGGAAAATAGATTTATTAAATATAAGAAGCCTGCTATAAGTGAATAAGCTCTATTATTAGTTATCCTTAGGCAGATTAAAACAACAAATATAGAAGTAATACTATCAAGTATGCATTGCATTAATACTATTGCTTGTAACGATTTACCTGCTAAAGAAAAAATAAGAGCAATGAAAACAGGATATCCTGGCGTTCTAAAAATACTATGGAACTCGAAAGAAGTAATTAAAGATTCCGCTAATTTTATATAACCAAAAGAATCTGGCTCTAAAAGTTTTTGTGGATTGTTGTATATTAATGGGAAAAACAGCATTCGCACGATTAATGAAAATACAAAAATAAGCAGAATACTTCTTTTTCCCGTCTGCATTTTTTGGTTTCTTTAAATTTTCTATTTAACCCGATTATATATTTTTGAGTTTTGAAAAATTTTTAGAAAAGCTCAGCTAACTCTTTCTCGTAACGTATAATTATGTTTTTAGCAGAAAATTCTTCTGCACGTTTTTGTGAAAGTACTGACATTTTTAGCCTTATTTCATCATTCATAAGCAGTTCTAAAATTGAGCTTGTGAGTTTTTCTTCATCACCTGCAGGTACAAGGATGCCAAATTCTCCATTTTTTAGTATCTCCCTTGGACCTGATTTGCAATCAAAAGCAATTACGGGTAATCCACATGCCATAGCTTCAAGCAGAGACAAAGGCATTCCTTCATAACGTGAAGAAAGTACGTACAAGTCTCCTTTTGCCAAAAATTGAAATGGATTCTCTTGGAAACCTGCAAAACTGACTTTATCTGATATTCCAAGCTTTTTCGATAATATTTCGAGATTATTTCTTTCAGGTCCTTCACCAATAATTATCATTCGTGCATTAATTTTTTTGATTACTTTTTTAAAAGAATTTAATAAAATATCAAATCCTTTTGCTTTAACAAGTCTTCCTACAGATATAATAACAGGCACAGATTTTTCAAAAAAAGGGTGAGTAGCTTTTTTAATTTTCATTTGAGAAATCAATTCTAAATCAATAGGATTAGGAATGTTTTTTATTTTTTCCCATGATATGTTAAATTTTTCTATAAGATCATCCCTAACTCCTTCTGATACAGTAATTATTTTATCAGCAAATCTATAAAATGTTTTTACTAAGAAAGAGACAGGCAAACCAAGTATTTTTGCTCCATCAGGTGTTTTAATTATTGCACTAAGAGTGCTATGCTCTGTAATAATAATTTTCGTTCTAAATAAAAGTTTTCCAAATAGCGCTAAAATATTGCAATGCGTCAACATGCTGAAAATTATATCAGGCTTTATTTTTCCAACTGTTAAAAGAAAAGTTATAGCCTGTTTAATTTTTGATGTAAAACTTTCGCTTTTTCTTTGCAGGACTAATATCTTCAAGTCCTCGGGAAGATATTTTGAATATGGCAATTCATTGTATTGATATAATAATAGCAAAATTGGAAAAAACCGATTTCTGTCTAAATGCCTTAAAATATGAAGCATAACTCTCTCTGCTCCCCCAATATCAAGAGAAGTTATAAAAAAAAGTACTTTTATCTTCGCAGTAAAATTCTTTCCCATTCAGGCAATAACTTGTCATAATTATAATATTCTGCTCTTTTTAACGAAAGCATAGATAAATTTTCTCTAAGTTTAGTATTAGTTAAAACCTTTATTATTTCTGATGCAAGTGCATCTGAATTTTCAGCGGGAACAAGAATACCGTATTTCCCATGATCAAGAGTTTCTGAAGGACCTGATTTGCAATCAGTTGCAATCACAGGAAGTCCTAAAACCATTGCTTCTATAATAGAATTGCATAATCCTTCATATCTGGTTGCTATGCAAAATAAATCTGCATATTTCATGAATTTAAACGGGTTATGTTGAAATCCCAAAAAACATATATCTTCCTTTAATTTAAGTTGATCCCTTAATGTTTCAAGATTACCACGTTCATTCCCCTCACCAACTATAAAAAGCTTGCAATCTATTTTTTCCCTGACTTTTTTAAAAGCATTTAGAAGAATATCATGACCTTTAGAATAGATTAGTCTTCCAACAGTTATAATAATAGGTTTATCTTTTTTTATATCAACTTCTTCATTTGACATTTTACGTATTTTATCAATATTTATTGGATTATATATAACTTTTATAAGTCTTTCAGGAATTCCGAAGTTAGTTACAAGATCATCTTTTTCTCCATGTGAAACCACGATAATTTTTTCAGCACTTCTATAAGCCTTTTTTATGAGATAAATTTTATTTCGCTGATATTTTTCTTTCCCAAATTCAAACTTTATATATTCAGTCATATTTGTTGTATCGTGCACAATATGAGTAAATTTTTTCCTGACTAACTTACTTGATAGATAAGATATTATCGCAGCATACCACATACAGCTCACTATTACATCGGGTTTTATCTCAGAGACGGTTTTTATAAATCTCGGTAGAATATTAAACAGATTGGTTTTATCTGTTTCTTTTATGCAATATTTTTCAATATCAGAAGGAATAATATCAAAAAATTTACCTTCATTTTTAAGTAAGAGTAATTTAGGATTAATATTTTTTCTTTCCTTTAATAAAGGCAAAAGACTTCTTGTTAATTTTGCTTCAGTCCCGCCTAAATTCATTGTACCTATGAAAAAAAGAACATCTTTCATTATATATTATAATATATTAAACTATTACAGAAAATAAATTATCTATTTCTTGGATATGGTAGAAGAACCTTTAGTAAGCATTATCACCTCTGCCTATAATCGTGAAGAGTTTATAGGTGAAACTATTAAAAGTGTCCTTTCGCAGACATATAGAAATTGGGAATGGATAATAGTAGACGACGGCTCTACTGATGATACAAAAAAAATTATAATGTCTTTTAGCGAACCAAGAATTAAATATTACTGGCAGAATCACACGGGCATTGACGGTCTTTGTGATATACATAATAAAGCTTTTAAACTTTCTAAAGGTGAATATATAGCTATTTTAGATAGTGATGACCTCTGGCCAGATTATAAACTTGAACATCAGGTAAAGAGCTTAAAAAAAGACAATGTTGCACTTAGCTATGGAGAATGCTGTCTGATTGATCCTAAAGGAAGAGTTATAGGTTATTCAAAAATACCTGAGGAAAAGGCTGTAGCTGAGAATTTTCCTATAGGATCTTCCCTTAAGGAATTTTTTCTTAAAGCAAACAGTTTTATTTTTAATCCAACAGTTCTTATAAAAAAGTCGGCTTTAAATGAAATTGGAGGCTTTATAAAATTTGAAGGACTCTCTCATGATTTTACAACTTGGAGCACTCTTGCGATGAAATTCCGTTTTAAACCTTTATATAAATGTCTCGGCTACTGGCGAAGACATATTAATTCAATTGTTTTTCATCACGCAAAATATAGATTTTTAAATAAACTTAAATTTATTGAAACCAAAGTAAAAGAAAGCGCAATAAATCTTCCGGGTTTTAATTTTGCTGAGGAAGAAATACTTAATGCAAACAAAAACCGATTTAATGAATATATGCGTAACTTTTCTTATGACCGCTCAATGCTTCTTTTAAGTTTACATATGTTTAAAGAGGCTGAGAACGAGTTTAGCAACTATCTTGAAAATAATAAAAATTTAAAAAATTATTTTATTCAAAAGCTATTTCATGCTTCAGTAAAATTAAATTATGATTTAGTAAATCCTTTGAGAAGATTCAAAGAAAAATTGATAAAATTTAAATAACGGCTCAAAATAAAATATAATTTTTTGCTAAAATACAAAAGATTTTTATGTCTAAACTCATTTTTTTAAGTTAATGAAATATCAAATAACGCATATTAATAATGACATCCTATACGAATGGACTGATGTGCCAGAAATAAAATATAAAAACTGGCAAAAAATGCTTAATCCTCAAGTTTCTGAGGACTTTAGTGTTGAGGGGTATCCTTTTTTTATTCAGATAGAGCCTACTAATTTTTGCAACCTATCTTGTTCTGTATGCCCTGCAGGAGATTTTGGGTTCAAAAGAAGCAAAAGAAATATGAAGCTTGATGAATTTAAATCAATAATTGATGATATGCAAAATTATTTGCTTTTTATTACATTATGGGATTGGGGAGAACCTTTACTTAATTACGAACTGCCCGAGATGATAAGTTATGCTTCTGAGAGGGGAATAAAAACTGTTACAAGCACAAACTGCAATTGCAATAATTTTCATGACCTATATTATATGGAAAAGCTTTTGACTTCGGGACTAAATACTCTAATTCTTGCTGTTGATTCCATGCACCAGGAAAGCTATCAAATTTATAGAAAAAAAGGTGACCTTAATAAAGTTTTAAATGGCATAAAAAATGTTGTTTCACTCAAAAAAAGAATAAAAAGCTCAACCATTCTAATGTTAAGAATGGTTGTAATGAGGCAAAATGAAAATGAAATAATTCCGATGAGAAAACTCTCAAGAGAGCTTGGAGTTGACAGATTTTCAGTTAAAACTGTAAATCCTCTTTATTCTACAGAATATTCTGATGCAGATATTATACCTAAAAACCCATGCTATAGACGTTATGAGTATAAAAAAGGTACTTACCAGCGCATATTGATAGATTTTAAATGTAATATAATGAATAGACAATGCACTATTCACTCTAATGGTGATGTATTTCCATGTTGCTGGTGGTATGATGATGATTATTCTGTAAGTAATTGTTTTGACGAAGGTGGATTGACAAAAGTATGGAATAGTAATTCATACAGGAATTTAAGAAAAAAAATATTTGAAAATAAAAATGCATTTCATTATTGCAGAACCTGTTCTTTAAACTACAAATTTTCACGTACAGGCTGGTTTTATCAGACCGTTGATCTTACTAAAAGCAGGTTAAATCAATGGAAATATTTGAGCAGAAGATACCTTGAGTTGAATCTTCCACCAAAAATGCTTGGGTATCTTGTCAGTTTTAAAAATAAAATAAAAGCTGTTTTTTAAAATATTTGTAAATGCCATGAAAGAATATCCTTTAATTAGCGTAATTACTCCATCTTATAATTGCTGTAAATTTATTTCGCAGGCAATTAACAGCGTTTTAAGGCAAACTTATAGTAATTGGGAAATGATTATTCTTGATGATGGTTCAACTGATAACACTTCAGATATTGTAAGTAATTTTAAAGACAGCAGAATAAAATACTTTTATCAGGAGAATCAGGGTATTACAAATATTTCAAAAACATATAATAGTGCTCTTAAAAAATGCATTGGAGAATATATTGCTGTTTTAGACTGTGATGATTACTGGCCTGAATATAAGTTAACCAAGCAAATTGAAGCTTTTAGAAATCCTGAAGTCGTACTTAGTTATGGAATTTCCTGCATGGTGAATCAAATTGGCAAAAAAATAAGTTTCAGCAAAATTCCTGATGATTATAGCATTGCAAATAATGATCCTATCGGCTCATCTCTCAAAGGACTTTTTTATCACAGATGGTCATTTATCCCAAACCTTACTGTTATGATGCGGAGAGATGTTATTAATAGAATTGGGGGTTTTTTATCTGTAGAAAATCTTTATCAGGATTATCCGACATGGGTAAGAATGTCTTTAGAGGGGAAGTTTTGTGCAATTCCAATGTGTCTTGGTTATTACAGGAAACATCCTTCAGCTTTAACCTTTAAAACCAAATTAAATATGAAAAATAAAACATTTTACAAATATTCTTTCATTATTGATTTCATAGAAAAACATAAAGATAAACTTAATGAACTTGGTTTATTTTTTGATATAGAGGAAATAAAATTACGCTGGCAAAGATTCAAAAAAGAATTTGATTCATTTATTTACTATGATAATGCTTTTCTTTTTATAAAACTTGGGTTATTTAGAGAAGCGTATGAATCTTTTAAAACATTTTCAACCAGCGCCCCGAGTTTAAAACATAAAGCAATAAAAACACTTTTTTTATTGTCGAATATTTTTCAATATGATTTTGTAAGCCCGATAGCATTAACAAAAGAAAATCTTTCAAAGCTAATAAAATTTTAGTTGTAAAATAAAATCCTGGGTTAAATGAATTATTCTTTTTATTGGCATTTTCCGTGTTTAAGATATTCGCCAACTACAATCTTAGGCGTATCATGAATATAAATTCTTCCTTGTTCTAACCATAAAACATTATCACATATTTCAATTATTTCATCCATGTCATGTGATACAAACAATATGGTTGCTCCTTTATTTTTGAAATTTAGTATACGTTCCTTACACTTTCTTTTGAAATGTTCATCTCCTACAGCAAGAGCTTCATCAATTATTAAAATATCTGGATTTAATTCTGTTGCAATGGAGAACCCAAGCCTCGATATCATACCTGATGAATAGCTTCTAAGTGGGCTGTATATAAATTCTTCAAGTTCTGAAAACTCTATAATTTTATCTATGCATCTCTTAATTTCTTTTCTTGTATATCCAAGCAATGAAGCATTTAAAAATATGTTTTCAATTCCCGTCAGTTCCCTGTCAAACCCTGCATTTAATTCTATTAATGGGGCGATCTTACCGTTAATTGATATCTTCCCAGAAACTGGTTTCAGAACACCGGCGATTACTTTTAATAAAGTGCTTTTACCAGCGCCATTTTTCCCAATTATTCCCGTTGCTTTACCTTTAGTAAATTCTAAGCTGATTCCTTTTAATGCCCAAAAATCATTATATTCAATTTTTTTGAATTTTATCCTTCTTATTATATATTCTTGTAATGTTTTGGGCTTGTCTTTCGCAAGACGATATTTTACTGAAATATTTTTTAAATCAATAACAGGCATGCCCATTTATTATTAATCCTCTAAAGATAATAAACAATTTTGTCCTTATTTTTTGCATAAATTAATAATCCAAAAATAAACGCAAAAACAGCAAATAAAAAACCAAATATTAAATGAGTGATAAATAGAGGGTTATCAAGATATAAGGCAGTTCTGAAAGAATCAAGAAAATAATAAAAAGGATTAAGTCTAATAATAATCTCAAGTTTTCCAGAAACAATTGATGCTGGATAAAAAATCGGTGTGGCATACATCCATGCCATTATTAAAACTTCGTATATATATCTTGTATCGTGAAAATAAACATTTAATACTGAAATTATTAAAGATATGCCTAATGCAAACAATAACACCGGAACTATTGTAATTGGAAGAATTATAATCTTTGAACTTATTGGTGTATTAGTGAGAACTATTATAATAAAAAGTGGTACAAGAGAAAATACAAAATGTATTAAGGATGATGTAATAACTGAAATCGGAAGAACAGCCCTTGGGAAATAGACTTTTCTTATAAGTTCATTATTTGTTCTAAAACTATCCATAGCATTAGTTGTGCCCTGGGAGAAAAAGTTCCATATGATTATTCCTGATAGAATATAAACTGAATAACTCCCTTTTCCAATATTAAAGACTTTGGAAAACATAACATTTAAGATAAGCATTATTAAAAGAGGATGTAGCATAACCCAAAAAAAACCCAGCATTGACCTTTTATATCTGACCTTTATGTCTCTAATTATAAGATTATGTAATAGCCCATTATATCTTACAATTTCTTTAATTTCGTTTTTAAAACCATTCATTTTGATATTTTTGCTTTTGATAATTATTCATTGGGTTTTAATAATTATCTGACGTTGTATTAAAGATTTGATCCTCCTGCATTGTAATTCTCGCATTTAAATTTAATAGCAGACCTTTTTTAAATAATTCTCATATTGTATGGCAATTTTATCCCATGTATATTGACTCACCCATTTCTGTCCTTTTTTCCCCATATCAAAACGTTTGATACTTTCTGCCATCTGTTTCATAGAATTGAAAAGAGATTTATAATCGCCTGTTTTGAATTGAATGCCTGCTCCAGATTCTTTTATAAAATAAAATTCTTGAATATCACTTGTAATAACTGGTTTTCCGTATGCCATTGCTTCAAGGACAGAAATAGACTGAACCTCATATCTTGAAGGTGCTATAACAAAAAGAGCTTTTTTAAATATTTCATGTTTTACTTCCCCTGTAACCCATCCGGGTAATTCAATTTTGTTTCTTACCTTTGAAGGCAAATTCATAAGTAGCTTTTTAAAATCTGAAAAATCCCTTCCATTACCTGCTATGATTAGTTTTATGTCCGGAAAAACACTGTTAAATTTTTCAAATGCTTTTAAAAGTAAATCAAGTCCTTTGCCATATATATCTATTCTGCCAATAAAAAGGATATATTCTCCATCTTCAATGGGAATGCTAAGGATATTTTTTGAAATGCCGTTAGGTATAATTTCAATATATTTTTTTCTTAAAAAACGAAATTTATTAATGATAGTTTTATTGATAGAAATATAATAATTATAAGAAGAAGGTATAATCTGTTCAAATGAAACCAGTGATATTGCATACAGAGGATTATATTTTCTAAAGTATTTTCTTCCAGTGTATCCCTGTATCTGTAATACGATAGGTGTTTTTGTAACAAGTTTTGGCAAAGAAGGAACAGCAGGAGAAAATTCTTTAATTATTATATCAAAATCTTTACCGTTTTCTCTGACAAAAGAAGTTGAACAATATGCATAAGAAAGTAAAGACTTAAGAAAACTTTTACTTTTATTTCCTACAAAAAAATGTCTTAGCCCATTTTTAAAGCTATCTAAAGCACCTGGATATTTTCGACAAAGCAATGTGATGTCATGGTTATTTTTAAGATAATTATAAATTTCATACGCCCTTGTACAAACACCGCCTGTGCCAAAATAATCTCCGTCACTTTCATAAAGAAGATGTAAAATTTTCATAATCTACTTTTTAAAGATTTTAAATATAAAATTTTTTCTTTAATATATTCTATCACGCCTAAACTTACTTATTATATATCAAAGAAGTTTAGTATGTTATAATTATTTATATATTTCGCGTATTATTATAACTCTAAACCTTAAAAGTGCCTTTTTAATAATGTCCCGTTGGATAATGGGATTGAAAACAATTTTATTTTGCAGTTTGAGGAGGAGATATTGGCTATCTTTTCATATAGAGCGACTACAATAGAAGGTAGTATCATTGAAGGAGTTATTGAGGCTACAGATGAAAAAAGTGCGATAGATAGGCTTAAAAACTCCGGGTATATTCCTTTAAATGTTTCAGCACCTCGCGAAGATATTAAAAAAAGGTTCGCTTTTCGTTCATCAAAAGGTCATATTCTTACTTTTACAACTGAGCTTTCAGCTCTTCTTGGAGCAGGTCTTCCACTTGATAGAAGTCTTAATATTCTTGCAGAAATATCAGAGAGCAGCGAAATGAAGGGAGTAATACAATCTGTGCTCAGGTCTATCAGAGAAGGAAGTTCTTTTTCTGATGCTCTTGCAAAACATCCAAAAATATTCCCGAAATTATATATTAATATGATACGGGCAGGTGAAACCGGTGGAGTCCTTGATGTTGTTCTTGAAAAATTAAATGAATTTCTCGAATCTTCAAGAGCACTTAAAGAACATGTGGTTTCTGTAATGCTTTATCCTGCTATTCTTATAATCACCGGCGGAGCATCTATTATTGTGCTTCTTACCTTTGTCCTCCCGAAATTCTCACTTATATTCGCAGAACTTGGTGGATCGTTACCTTTGCCAACAAAAATATTGCTTTCTTTCAGCAATTCACTGCGCGCCTATTGGTGGATTTTCCTTTCAGTGTTGATAGCTGCATGGATTATTTTCAGAAATTATATAAAATCACCTGCCGGCAGGTATCAATGGGACTCGTTCAAGTTAAAACTTTTAGGTGATATTATTAAAAAACTCGAGACCGCGAGGTTCTGTAGAACTCTCGGTACTCTCCTGAAAAGCGGGGTGCCAGTGCTACAGGCTCTCAACAATGCAAAGGATGTAATCAGCAATCAGGTTATTGCTTCCGCGATAGATAAGGTTTCTGCCGGAGCAAAAGAAGGGAAAGGAATTGCAGCGCCTTTGGCAGCTACAAATGTATTCCCTCAGCTTGCTCTTTCCATGATAAAAGTCGGCGAAGAAACAGGACAACTCGATGCAATGCTGATAAGGGTTGCAACAACTTATGAAAAAAGTCTGAATGTAGCAATCAAAAGATTTGTTTCTCTTCTTGAGCCTGTTATGATACTTGCGATGGGATTAATAATTGGATTTATTGTTATATCAATGTTAATCTCGATCTTCAGTATTGTGGAACTTCCTTTTTAGGCGGTTAACTAAAAAATAAATCGTTTGCTCTAAGATTACTTTACATTATGCAAGACAGGAAAAAAAGAGGATTTATCCTTATTGAACTGATCGTTGTATTATTGCTTATAACCATAATTATGGGAATTGTAACTGTATTTTTTGCAAATTTTCTTCCTTCGAGCAAATTTGATGCAACTGTCAGAACAATTGCTTCAACAATTAAACATGCCCGTGCTCTTTCAAAGATAAATAATGAAACAAAAATTATCACTATTGATATTGATTCGAGGAGATTTGGGATTGAAGGAATTGGTAGCAAAGATATTCCTCAAGGTATTGGAATCAAGATTATTGATCCGTATTACGGGGAAATCGTTCATGGCAAGTACCGTTTTATTGTATATAATACAGGCAATATTGATGCAGGGGACATAATCCTATGGAATTCTTCAAAAAGCAGTACTATCCGTATAGACCCTATAATCGGAGCAGTGGTTATAAAGCAAAATGAAAAAAGCTGACAATAATAAAGGATTTACTTTACTCGAGATTCTTGTGGCAACCGCACTGCTCGGGATTGCGATAACAGTGGTGCTGCAGCTTTTTTCTGCTAATATTAGAGCAATAGGTGATGCGAGTGACTATGTAAAAGCAGTGACATGGACTGAAATAAAAATGCGAGAATTGCTCGATTCAGCCAGCATGGAAGAGAAATCATACAGGGAAACAGCAAACAATGGTTATACAATGGATGTTTCAATTACTGAAATCCTGAAGGAAAGGACAGAAAATCTTAATGTCAGGCTTTTTGAGATAGTCCTTACAACACACTGGCTGAAAGGCATAAAGGAGAAATCTTTTACTTTAAGAACTTTAAAAACAGTGCGGAAAGAATGATCTGCTTCTCAAAAATATTCAGGATTAATCACAACAGATTTGAAAATATTTTTATCAATTCTCGAAATGGTTTCACTTTGCTTGAATTGACAATATCTATAACCATGCTTGCATTAATAGTTCTTGTTATCGCGGGAGCACTGAGACTTGGATACAGATCAATTGAATCAGGGGACAAGAAGATTGAATCTGCCGAAAGAATGAGAATATCTTTTCATATAATTGATTCCCAGATACAGTCATATATCCCTTTAACCTATATTGATAATGGAGAAAGAAAATATTATTTCAAAGGGAACAAAAATTCTATGCAGTTTTCAACAAATTATTCTGTCTGGGGCGGTGAAAGAGGATATGTTGTAACTACTTATGACATTGTTGCATCTGAAAATAATAAATATGCGCTTTTAGTCACTGAAAATACTGTTGGCATGGGATTGGCAAGACAAACCAGACTTCTGGAAAATTATAATGCGATTTCATTTAAATATTATTATAAAGACCCCACAGAAGAACATGGAAAGTGGATTGAAGAATGGAGCGATGATACAACTGTGCCCCGGAAAATAAAAATATATTTTTCTTCTGATACAGGAGATACTGAAATGATAGTTCCCTTGAGAATCAGGACATCTCTCGATGAAGAAGACGACATAGATTTAAATATTGCTGATAATGAATGAGAAATAAAATTAAAGAATATTATTCAGAGATTCCTGTTCGGGAAAACGGTATAGCTTTAATTATAGTATTATGGATACTTACTATACTCATGGTTCTTGCTCTATCTTTTTCTTACGCTGCAAGAACCGAGATATATTCTACAATAGCCTTCAGGGAAAGCATAGAAGAAAAATTTCTTGCTGAGGCTGGAATTCAGCGTGCTATTACAGAATTGTTTTATCATCAGATGTATAAGGATCAAACTATTGAACTTGAAGGCCTTGATGTATGGAAAACGGATAATACTCTTTATGATATTCAGACAGGCGGAGGAGCTTGTACTATCAGAATTATGGATGAAATGGGGAAAGTGGACATAAACGCAGGTTCTGAAGTAGTATTAAAAAACCTTTTTGTAAATTCTGGAGTGCAGCCTGAACAGGCTGATATTATTGTTGATTCTATGATGGACTGGAAAGATCCAGATGATTTGCACAGACTTAATGGTGCTGAAAGCGATTATTACATGTCTCTACCTGTACCTTATAAGGCAAAAGACGCTAATTTCGATACACTGGAGGAACTTCTTCTTGTCAAAGGTATGTCTCCTGAAATATTATATGGTAATAACGAAAAAGCAGGGGTTATAGATTTTTTGACCGTGAATTCAAGACAGAGAAGAATAAATATAAATGCAGCACCCAGGGAAGTGCTGATGGCAGTGCCAGGAATTACTCCCGAACTTGCTGATACTATAATTAATTTGAGGCAAAATAGTATAATTGATTCTCCTCAAATGATTGCGCTTCCACCTGAATCTCTGAATTATATAATTACAGGGGAACCAACATCAGCAACATTTACAGTAACATCAACAGGAAGAAGCAAAAATAAGAAGGGAGGCTATACAGTACGGGCTGTTATAAATATAACTGGACAGGATAATTACAGAATTTTGAGCTATAAAAGCCCTGCTACAACAAACAAATGAACGGTACAATTGTTCTAAACAAAATTTCATCTTTTGCATCTTCTTCTACATCAACTATTATTAATGCAATAAATCCTTTGTGGCGTTTGCTTACGTTCAGCCTGGCTGATGATAGAATTTATCCAGGGAAAGCATTATGTGTTACTATCGAAAAAGGCCTTATTTCAGCAGCGTTTGGTTCAAGATGGTTCTCTGTTATTAAAATAAAACAGGTTAAAGAATATCCTGTTGAAGAAGGAAAAATTCCGCAGCCGGATATATTTGCTTCGTCGCTTTCTTTTGCGATCAATGAGTTTGGAGCAGATGGCAAGAACATCATTTTAAACATTCCCAAATCCTGGGTTATAGTAAAGACTGTTGAATTTCCTTCAGCCGCCCTCGAAAATCTATCCAATGTTGTTTCTTATGAACTTGATCGCATAACCCCTTTTAATTCTGAAGACGCATATTATGATTATAAAATCATTGGTGAAAAAGAAGGTAAGATTAGCCTGTTGTTAGCTGCTTCAAGAGCAGATTTAATAAATCCATATCTTGAAGCAGCTAATGAAAAAGGTATTCCTGTTTCGAAAATAACGTTTAATTTATCAGTGATGGAAACCCTGTTACGCTACAACAATAAAAGAACTGAAGAAGCATTCCTTGAAATTAACAAGAATGGTTATGAAGGAGCACTTTTTATGAACGGAACCATTCTAAATACATTCTCTGGAAACTTTAATACAGAAGATCATCAGGAAAAAATAAGAATATTAAAAGAACAGATAGAACCCCTCATGCAAATTTTGAAAATAAAAGAAAAACCCGAGAAACTAACCATATTTTTGAAGGAAAAGGATCATTCAATTAAAGAAATTATTAAGACTGTTCTGCCATATTCAATAAAGTTTATTGATGAAACTCAATTTAAAGTCAAAATACATAATGCTAAATCTTATTCTTCAGCTGCCGGAGTTATTGAATACTTATGGCCAAAATCTGAAGGACTGAATCTTCTCAGCAAGGGAAATCACCAGAAAACTAAACCCCCGTTCATACTTAGTTTTATATTAATCTTTGCGATAATTATTATGTGGGTTTTATATATAATTGCTCCTCTTAGAGTCGAAAAACAGAGGTTAAATGAAATCAACAAGCAGATTGAAATGCGCAAAGAAGAAGTGAAGAAAATTGAATCTTTAAAAAAAGATATTTCAGCAGTCATTGATGAAATAAATCTGATAAATAATTTCAAATATTCAAAACACATGGATATAGATTTGCTCAAAAATCTAACGTCTATTTTGCCAAAAAGCGCATGGCTTTCAAGGGTCAGGATAACCGAGACCAATGTTGAACTTGAAGGATATACAACTGAATCTGCAACAGCAATTCTTTCCAGACTCGAGGCATCTCCATATTTCAAAAAGGTAGAATTTTCTTCCCCGACATTCAGAGATACAAGGCTAAAATCAGAACGCTTTAATATAAAAATGGAAATCGAAGGATTGAAAAACCAACCATCCTTTGTGCCAAAAGGGAGTTCCGAAGATGAAGAAGTATAAAACCCTGATTTTCACTATACCAGCTATGGTAATTATTGGAATCATTCTGCTTTATCAATACGTATATATTGGAATACAGGAAGAGCTATCATCAATTAAGGAAATTCAGGAAATGAAAACAAAAACCCTGCAAAAATATATGAACCTTATAGCCCAAAAACCCGAACTTGAAAAACAACTTGCTTCTCTTAAGGAGGCAAGAAAAGGAGAAGATTCAAAGCTGATTGAAGGGCAGACAATATCTCTTGCAGCCGCTTCTCTGCAGGATATAGTTAAAGATACAGTTACAAGAAGCGGTGCAACGATAACAAGCGAACGTGTTGGAAAAACAGAAGACCTTGGAAAATTCAAAGTAGTAAGTGTTAGTGTTGACGCAAATGTGCCTGACACAAGAGTTCTTAGGGATATATTGTATTCTCTCGAAACACGTACACCTTATTTAATTATAAAGGATCTTGATATAAGAGTAAGAAATTTCAGGGTTCCGAGAGATCAGATGGTTAAGTTCGATGTTGCAGCCCTTACAGCAAGCAAATAAAATAACACAGAGCAAGATTAATAATTACCAAGTTAGGAGGAGAAATAATATGCAATCTATTAAAAGAATTGGAGTTATAACAAGCGGCGGCGATTGCGGTGGACTTAATGCTGTTATTAAAGGTGTGGCAAGAGAAGCATATTATCTCGGTATTGAGTCTGTTGTTGTCCCTCATGGTTATGCCGGACTTTATAATCTTTTAAATATGGATGAAGTGGTGCGTCTTAATGCTGAAAGAGTAAGCAAAATTGAAGCATCACTTGCAGGTTCTGAAGCAGGACATTCGCGTGTCAAAATAAGCAAAATCTCTGACCCCGAAAAATATGAAAAGATTAAAAAAGGGTTAAGTAAATTTGGTATAGACGCGCTTGTTATAAGTGGTGGAGACGATACCGGTAGTGTTGTTGTTGACCTTTCTTCACAGGGAATACCATGTGTTCATGTTCCGAAAACAATGGATCTCGATCTCCAGTCATATAGTGTTGGAGGAGATTCGGCAATAAACAGAATAGCTGTTTTTGCAAGAGAACTCAAAACAACAGGAATGAGCCATAACCGTATTCTTGTAATTGAGGTATTTGGAAGATATGTGGGACATACAGCCCTTCGTGGCGGGGTAGGTGCAGAAGCTGACGCTATACTTATACCCGAAATCCCTGTTGATTTTGATGTGCTTTATGAACATATGAAAACAACATTTTTTGCAAGAATAGAAAGAAGCGATGTAAAGGCAGGCACATACATAATAGTTGTTGCCGAAGGCATAAAAAATGCAAACGGCGAGATGCTCTATGATGAATCAATACCACCTGATGCATTCGGACATAAAAAACTCGCAGGTGCAGGGAAATATGTAAGGCAGCAGCTTGAAAAAAGGCTTAAAGCTGACCCTGCTGTAAGAGAATTTATGCAAAGAACAGGAATGTTTGCTCCAGGAGTATATGAAACCCCTGAAGTCAGAGAAGTGACCCCGGGACATCTTGTTAGGGCAGGCCATTCATCAGCTCGTGATGTCAATTTTGGATACAAAGCAGGTGCTGCAGCAGTTTATCTTTTGATTGAAGGTAAAACCGGAAATACGGTAGTTAATGTTGAGGGTAATAAAATCTATTATCAACCAACGTCTGAAGTAATAAAACGTAGAGAAGTAAATTTAAGTGAAATTGCTATATTTGAGAGTCTCGGCACCTGTTTTGGAAGAAAGCCCGAGAAATTTATTTATGAGATAGTCGAACAAAAAGGACATATCGAAAGACATCTGTAACCAGAAAATAATTTTATTGTTTTTAGGGCGGGAATTAACCCGCCCTTGTATTTTAAAGCAAACCTGCTAATTCAGCATTAAACTCTTTCCTGACAATTGTTGGTTTTATAGTACTATTTACAAGCCCTGTTGTATTATTAACTTTTAGTTTATTAAACAATAATTCGAATTTATCTCCAAGCTCCTTCATTATTTGTTCTTTAATATC
Source organism: Nitrospirota bacterium (assembly GCA_013388435.1). Classification (GTDB taxonomy): domain Bacteria; phylum Nitrospirota; class Thermodesulfovibrionia; order Thermodesulfovibrionales; family SM23-35; genus DYFC01. The sequence continues at coordinate 36,167 of JACAFE010000060.1, forward strand.
AGCTGGAAGATCCCACCATTTCTTTTTCAACGGTCCAAACCCTTTTTTTCTTGTGCTGTAAATAAATTGCTCTTCTGTCTGCCCTTCTTTCCTTTCTTTTGCATATTCGGTTCTTATAAAATTGTAAACTTCTTCCCTGAATTTTTCTGGAAGCGCTTTGCTATCATACATAATATTCTGAAAACCGGTTGCGAGATGAACTTCTGACGTGCCTGTCTCAGGGAACATATGAAAAGCATCTTCTGGCAATGTTGATGCTCCATGCTGTACACAACCGGAGAGGCCGTATTCTCTCCTTGCAAGATCCGATAGTATCCTTAAAGTCTCAAAATCGATTTTAACCTGTGCCAGAGAACCATCTGGCAAAACAACTCCACCATGGCTTGTGCCTGTCTGAACACTCAATTTACTGAGACCTTTCCCTGCTTTGAAAGTTTCTCTGAATCCGTCAAGATAAGCTCTAAGCTCATCAGGATTACTGTTTTTCTTGCCGATTTCTCCGATTTCACCGCCAATTGAAATCTCTATTCCAGCAGGTTGTATCCCTCTTATATACTCTGCCATTTCTGCAGTCCTCTCAAAATTTGGCCTCTGCTGTTCTTTAATGGTTGGTTTTTCAAGGTCAACTATTGTTGATGTATCAATGTCAATGTTATAAAATTCTGCTTCAATCGCTTCTTTTATAAGTCCTTTTACATATTCGATTTCAGGTTTTGGGTCAGCAAGGTAATTTTTTCTTACAAGCTGGAAATGATCTCCCTGAATAAAAACAGGACCTTTATAACCTTCTCTTACAGCTGCTGCAAGTACAACAGTGGAATATTCAAGAGGTCTTTGTTTTGTATATCCGATTTCAGAGCGAGCAATCTCAAAAATGAAAGCTCCTGCTTTCATTCCCAATGCCTTTCTGAATATTACTCTTGCTGTGTCATAAGTAAGTCCTCTAATATTAATGGCAGGAACAGTAAATCCTGGATAATTTCTACCCATTTCTTCATATAATGACTGAATAGATGCAGGGATTGCCCCGGCAGCTTTAGCGATTTCTTTGATAAGAATTAGGAGATTGTTTTTCTTTTCACCCTCAGAAAATACAGCCTCATAAATAAGAGAATCCATAATATTTTTAACAGCATTTAAATCCTTGATTTCTATACCCTGATTGCTTATAGATATTAATTCTTTTAAATTCATACTGCCTCCTTTATAAAGGGTAATATAATTCTTTAAACATTTTATCAATATTTATCCAAAGATTCTATTAAAAATTATAGCTTTGGATTTTTTGCTCTGAGAATGGCACGCGCGGTTTCTATATCTTCACGAATCTGTTTTTCAAGAGCAGCAACATTAGGGAATGTCCGTTCATTTCTTATCCTATCTATAAAATACACCCTTAAATATTCACCGAGTAAATCTCCGGAGAAACCAAACAAATGAACTTCATAACTAACAGCTGTTTCTTTGAATGTGGGATTTTTTCCTATATTGGCAACACCATCATAAATACTTCCTTTATATCCAACCCTTACAGCGTAAACTCCTTCTTTGGGAGCTATTTCTACAGGTGTGGTTATATTCGCAGTAGGTATATTTAGTATGCTCTTTCCCCTCCCTTTGCCTTTAATAACAGTTCCCAAAATTGAATATGCTCTTCCGAGATACACTGAGACTTCCTGCATCTGTCCTTTAAGAATAAGATTGCGGATACTGCTACTGCTTACGGTATTCCCGTGCACTAAAACATCAGGTACTGCTGTGGCATGAAATCCGTATTCTTTTCCCCGTTTCTTTAGAAGTTCTATGTTACCTTTTTTGCCTTTTCCAAAAGCATAGTTTATTCCAACGATAATTTCTTTTACATTCAATTTATTGACAAGTATATCTTTTATAAAATCATCGGGAGGTATCTGTGCAAATTCTTTATTAAAAGTCACAAAAAGCAGAATATCTATTCCCATCTTAGCGATCAATCTTGCTTTTTCTTCAGGAGTTGTCAGGAGTTTAACATCTCTTTCAGGAGAGAGAACTTTTACAGGATGAGGGTCAAAAGTCATAACTACAGAAGTGCCTTTTATTTCTTCAGCTTTTTTCCTGACCATTGAAAGTATTTTTTGATGTCCGAGATGCACTCCATCGTAATTGCCTATTGTAAGAACCGTGTTTGGATAAGCTCTCTCGAGCGCTTCAAGACCTTTAATTATTTCCATGTGTAGCCTCTTTCAAAAGATTTTCATATAATTTTTCTACAGCTTTCTTTGTTAATTCAGGTGTTTTACTATTGTCGATTGTAAAATCGGATTTTCTAATTTTCTCTTTAACCGGCAATTGAGTTTTTAATCTCATAATCGCATCGGTTTTATTTATGCCTTTTTTCTCGAGTCGTCTTATGGCTTCTTTTTTAGTGGTAAAGACAGTAATTGTTTTGTCAAAAATATTTTCATAATTTTTTTCAAATAGCAATGGGATTTCGATAATCGCGATGCTATACTCTTTTTGTGCTTTTTTAATTTCAGCAGATATTTTTTTTAAAACCAGAGGATGAAGTATATTTTCAAGCTCGGTTCTTAGAGAACTGTCTGAAAATATTGCAGCAGCAATTTTTTCCTTATTAATTCTATCGTTGGGGCAAAAAAAATCATTTCCAAAAATCTTTTTTATTTTTTTTTTGACATAGGGTTTTTCAAGAAGTTCTCTGACAATTTCGTCAGCACCAAGAGTATAAGCCCCGCATTTTCTAAACATGGACAGAACAGTACTCTTGCCCATACCATAATTGCCAGTAAGTCCAATTAGCAGCATAAGGTTTATTATACAACATAAGTAAAAGTAATCCTAAAAAATATCAACATCTCCCATTGTGTAAAAAAGATTTTTTTTGACAATATCAGTTTTAAGAGGGAGTTTCCAGATCATATTTGTTGTAATTATCTGGGTTTGTTCTATATTATAATTTTTTAAACTTTCTTTGAAAGGTTTTGAAACCCATATATGAATTTTTTTTTTATGAGCGAATATTTTTTCAAATGCTTTAAGGGCTTGTCTGAATAACTTAAGATCTGACATGAAATCAATTATGAATAATTCATCTTCCTGTTCTTTTGTAACAAACCAGCACTTTAAAATTCCTGAATGAAAAGCTCCATAAAGCTGGTAATTATTAAATGGATTTAAAGCATACCGCCAATTTAAATAAGCTGTGTCTCTAATAACAGATAATCCCAAAGAATTACTAATTGAATTCCATAAATTATTTATTTCAATATCATTCCATTCTAAATTCTTTATTTTGCATTTATTAAAAAATGTATACTTAGGGGTTTTAGTATAATCTACTGCTTTTTCAATTTCATCGTACACATCTATTCTTTTCCCAAGAATAAAAGGTCTGTGACCTGGGAACCCATAACAAAATACTTCGGTAAACGCTTTGGCAATATCTTCAAAAAGTTTCTTAATTATCATACTAAAAATGTTCTTTGTTCCAAAAAAACCACGTGCTTTTGGATGAACCATCACATCAGCTATTTGGAAAAACTGATATGGTTTCCCTTTGAACAACCCTTTTAATGGTATAGCACCAGCATGCCCAATAAGATTTCCATTAGAATCTTCTGCTATTTTTGAATATATTTTCCCATTACCGGGAATATAATATTTCCATTTCCATTGCTCTACTGTCATGTCTTTTCCGAATACTTCTTTGAAAAGCATTGTGATATATTTTTCATCGCCTGATTTATATTCTCTAATAATAAAGGAATTCATAATATATGCTAAAATTATAACATGTCCTTAAATGAATCCGATATCTATCCATTTTCTGTAACAGATCTATCAAGTAAAGATGCTCTTGTTATTGCACCTCATCCTGATGATGAGACTCTTGGCTGTGGTGGTTCAATAATAAAACATGTTCAGGCTGGAAGTAGAGTCAAAGTAATTTTTCTTACAAATGGTGATAAGGGTGATTTTAAAGGAAAATTCGGAAAGGATTATATAAATATCCGCAAGAAATCTGCAAGCAAAGCAATGGAAATACTTGGAGTTAATGATTTTGAATTCTGGGAATTCGGTGACAGAGAAATAAATGCTTCTCTTGACAAGATTTCTGAAAAAATAAAAAATTCAATGGAGACATTTAATCCGTCTGTCATCTATGCAACTTCGCCACTTGAAGCTCATCCTGATCATAAATCAGCATTTAATCTTGTATGGCAGTTTAGAGAAATCTTTAAAGGCTGTTTTGCATTTTACGAGGTACTTATGGCTTTATACCCTAACATACTTGTAGATATAACAAGCCAGTTCCAAAAAAAGCAAAAAGCAATCAAACAATATAAAACAGAAAACTATTACAATGATTATCTTGAAAAAATATCTGGATTGAATCGTTTCAGAACAGCTACACTGCCAAACAGTATCAAATATGCCGAGGCATTTTTACTGATTAATACTCCATTATCTGCAAGCTATCTTAACAGTAATTTTATTTTTAATTCGCAATTCCATTTCATCAACAATGTATAAACCAAAAGTTTCATCAATTGCTATTATTTTTACATTTAACTTAACCCAGAAATGCAATTGAAATAATGCAGATGTTCCGAGAAAATTTATTTTCTATAACAACCCTTGCTCCCTTTTATAAAGGGGAATTTGTAACCCTATGCCCTCTTATTATGAATATCTTTTATAAAATATACGAATACTGGATTTTGCCATAGCGAATGCTTTATACTTTAACTAAATATTTAGGTGGAATTTAGCCTCTACACTATAAAAAGAGGTAATATGGGGAATAACAATAATATCGGGAAAATTAATTTAAAAAGCAGGGTCTATTACTCGCCTTTAGGTTTAGTTCTTATTATAGGTCTTTCTGTATTCCTTGCAGAAGCATTCATTATGTTTCTGCTTTCTTTAATACATCCTATTTCGATACAGACATGGGCGTTTCTTGATGCGGCTTTGCTTGTTTTAATACTTGCGCCTATATTGTATTTTTTCGGCTTCAGACCCTTAATAAGTCATATAAATGAGCGAAAAAAGGCTGAAGAAACAACGCAACTTGCCTATGCTGAATTAAGACAGGTTTTTCATACTGCTGCTGATGGAATAAGACTGATTGATGGAAATCATAATATATTAAGGGTTAATGAAACCTTTGCAACCATGTCAGGATTTTCTAAAGAAGAAGCAAAAGGCAAGAAATGCTACGAAGTTTTTCCAGGTCCACAATGTCATACCGAACGCTGTTCTTTGAAAAGAATAATGAATGGAGAGGAAAGAATTGAATTTGAAGCTGAGCGTATAAGTAAAGATGGCAGAGGAATTCCATGTATCGTTACTGCAACTCCTTTTCGCAGTCCTGGTGGAGAATTTATTGGAATAGTTGAGGATTTTAAAGATATAACAATCAGGAAAAAAGCTGAAACTGCTCTTAAAAGAAGCGAAGAAAAACTAAATGCAATGCTTTCTTCAATTAATGATTACATGATAATGATTGATAAAGGTTTCAATATCATATGGGCAAATGATGTTTCAAAAGACACTTTTGGAAAAAATATAATCGGAGAAAAATGTTTTTCAGTATTTTTTGAAAGAGCAGAGTGTTGCGAAAATCAACCATGTTTTGTTGCCCAGGTATTTAGTGATAGCAAACCACATGAAAATGAAATGGAGATTACCACAAAAGAAGGAAAAACTCTTTATTTCCACTGCACAGCAAATGTGGCTTTAAAAGATAAAGAGGGCAATCCTTCAGGTGTTCTTGTTATATCAAGAGATATTACTGAAAGTAAAAGACTTGAAAGACAGCTTCTACAGGCTCAAAAAATGGAGGCAGTTGGGCAGCTTGCAGGAGGCATTGCTCATGATTTCAACAATATTTTGACCGCGATAGTGGGATACGGACATTTGCTGCAGACAGAATTAGGAGAACATTCAAATCAAGAAATAAATGATTATGTAGATTATATCTTAAAATCAGCTAAAAGAGCTGCAAACCTGACACATGCTTTACTTGCATTTAGCAGAACACAGATTATTAATACAAAACCAGTCAATATTAATGACATAATTATTGTTCTTGAAAAATTGCTCATAAGACTCATTGGCGAAGACATAGAATTAATAACAAATTTGTATAAAGATGAATTAATTGTTATGGCAGATACCACGCAAATAGAACAAGTTCTTATGAATCTTGCTACCAATGCAAGAGACGCGATGCCAGACGGAGGTACTCTTATAATCAAAACTTCGAGTGCAAATATTGATGAAGAATTTTCAAGTACCTATGGCTTTGGCAGGACAGGCAATTATGCAGTAATATCAGTTGAAGACACAGGCGAAGGAATGGATGAAAAAACAAAAGAAAGGATATTTGATCCTTTCTTTACCACAAAAGAAGTGGGTAAAGGAACAGGACTTGGTTTAGCTATGGTATATGGAATAGTAAAACAGCATGATGGATTTATAAATGTGTATAGTGAATTGGGCAAAGGAACAACTTTTAAAATCTATTTACCTTTAATTGAATCAAAAATACAGCAGGAACACCAAATTGAGCAATTGAAAATAAAGGGAGGAAATGAGACAATTTTTATTATTGAAGATGATTTTCATGTTAGAGACCTTACAAGAAAAATACTTGAGCGCGCTGGATACAGAGTTTTAGAAGCAGCGGACGGTCAGGAAGCGGTAAAAATATTCAATGAACAGCTAAACAATATAGATCTTGTTATTCTTGATGTTATAATGCCAAGAAAAAATGGTAAAGAAGTATATGAGGAGCTTAAGAAATTAAAGCCTGAAATTAAGGTCTTGTTCACAAGTGGCTATACATCAGATATTATTCATAGAAAAGGGATAATTAAAGAGAACCAGAATTTTATACTTAAACCTGTCTCGCCACAGGCACTTCTGGCAACTGTAAGAAGCGTTTTAAATAAAGGTTTAAAAGAGTTAAAACACGGTAAGTAGGATTATTACATTAGAACTGGTGAGCCGAAAAATACTTTTCAAAGTAATTTGAAAAATTTTCATGTAGTTCTCTAATCCATTTTATTCTGTTTAACCCATCCCGCATAAAACCCATGAAACGTTCGTCAAAATAATCTTTTTGAAAGTGAAATACGCCGTTACGATAACGTCTTAATAAATTGACATTGGGTGAATCAAGCAGTGAATCTATATTTTTATCTCTAAGTTTCAATTCCTGCCAGCCTTCGATAACTATATATAAACTTGCAAACCAATAAGACATGTAAAGATTGTATTCAATTTCAAATTCGGTGTTTGAAAGGAGTCCTTTTATATTCTTTTCAAATAATAATTCAAAAGACGCCTTCATTCTGTCAGCCCATATGAAATACTTATAAAGATTGAATATTCTGCTATCATAAATATTCTGTTTCTCTTCCATAGAACTGTACCTTAATTTTTTTATTGTCCGTTCAGACCAGAAAAATAAGAAGTTGCTTAAAAAACTATTCTTAAAAAATTCAGGTTGTCAAAATTAAATTTCTTTCAATATCAGCACAACTTTTTTTCTTATTTATAGCAGTAGATTAAATTTAAATTAATAAAAAATCTGGTATATTTTTAGCTTTATTTGATAGTATAAAATAAAAAGGAAAAATAAGGAAGGAGTATAAAAATGCAAAGGAAAATTATAGTTATGATTGCCTTTATTATTTCAGCTTGTTTACTGGTTTCGTCATATATTGCTTTTGCAGGTTGTGGTTCTGATAGCAAGGAACTTGCAATACCCAAGAAACTACTGGGAGTTATTAAAACTGTTGATGAGAAGAATAACTCGATAAATGTAAGGAGCGATGTAAGTTATGACCCCTTTATTATCAAGATAGACGAGAAAACAATAATAAAAAAAGATAATGAAAACAAGACATTCAAGGATATCAGGGCAGGAGAAAGAGTAAGAATAAGATATATCGAAACCGAAAACGGTCTGGTTGCAAAAACTATAGTCTTAAATCCTGAAACAGAAGGAAATAAAAAATAGAAAAAATTGGCACTTAAACCTCTGCTGTTCAAAATAATTTAAATCCAAAGACCACACTCGCATAAAATAAGGATTTGAGAAGGATAAATCCACTGTTTCAAAATCAGGTTACCCCTAATCTTTTCCGCCTTTTTATTATGCTGTCCAAATCTGGATCATCAGTGCCTTGGGCGAATTCACCACAAAAGTCTTGATCTTCAAATTCTGTTTGATCGTCTTGAAAAATATCTCGGTCTGCCACCTGTCTTTATAAATCGCTGCTATGGTAGTCGATCCAAAGGAAAGATGGTTCGTTAGCTTCTTTATATTTCCCTTTAATCCGTTTTCTAATGCATAAATGGCATCCGCAATTTTTAAGCTTCAGATTTTGGAATTGAGGACAAATCTTTTTCGGCACGCCTGCGGATTTCAATTTCATTATATATTATAGCCAACAGAATGAGTGCTTGAAATGATAATAGTTTTATGTTGTTAACATCATTCAGCCAAGTAATCGTTCAATTGTCTCCCATTTATTCTTGAACTCCTCATTTTCATCTCGAAACATTCTCATGTTGTTTTATCTATGAGCTTGCCCTTTTTTACCTGGAGTGTTTAACCATTGCTTTTTTATTGAGCACCCATGCTTTTCTGTTGCTGTTGTTTTAACCTGTACTCCTACAAGTTTTTTTGAATTTTCGTTTGAAACAAAGATATCAATTCCTTAGAAGAGAGGCAGAGGGAGTCATAGTCCTGTACTTGCATTTTTCGTGTTAAGTTGATTATTTGGTACGTTTTATAATTTTTCCACTTTTTGGAACAATGGCAATTCCTGAAGAATCAATATGGCATCTGAATCTGTCTTTTTCAGGTTCAAATCCGATTTCAGTGCCTTCTTCAATAATATTCATTTTGTCAATTATTACTTTTCTGAGTTTGCAGCCTTTTTTAATTATTACATCGTCCATTATAAGGGAGTCTTCAATAGTTACATCATCTTCGACAATTACACCTGTTCTCAAAACCGAATTTCTTATTTTTGCTTTGCTAATATAACATCCCTCTGTAATTAAACTATTCCTAATATCTCCTCTTATTATTTTTGTTGCAGGTCCCTCATGTCCTGAAGGATGAATTGGCCATTCATTATTGTTAAGTTCAAAAAGGGGTGATTCGCCAAGCATATCGAGATGCGCGTTGAAAAAAGCTGATATATTTCCTACATCCCTCCAGTAACCTTTTTCTTCGTAAGGCATGGTTCCTGGTATTATATTTGTTGCAAAATCATATGCAAATACTTTTCCTGTATCAACAAGATCAGGGATTACGTGTGCTCCAAAATCATGTTGTTTTTTCCGTTGTGCTTTTGCAAGAGCCTCGAGCAGGATATCTTTAGTGAATATATAATTGCCCATTGAAACATAGGCTTTATCGGGATTATCAGGCATTGGTATAGGTTTTTTGGGTTTCTCCTGAAAGCCTGTAATTCTTTTTTCATTGTCTGACATTATTACTCCAAAAGATGATGCCTCTTCGATTGGGACAGGTCTTGCTGCAACAGTTACAAAAGCATCTTTTTCAATATGAAAATCTATCATCTGTCTAATGTCCATCCTGTATATATGGTCTGCCCCAAAAATAATTACCATTTTAGGATTATGTTGCTGGATAAGACTTACATTTTGAAAAACTGCATCCGCAGTTCCCTGAAACCATTCAGGTCCCATGCGCATCTGCGGAGGCACAACTGTTACAAAATGATCTTTGATTACAGAAGACAGCCCCCAATGGGTTCTTACATGTTCAATAAGAGACTGCGATTTATATTGGACAAGCAAATATATGGAATAAATGTGTGAATTTACAAGATTGCTGAGTACAAAATCAACGATTCTGTATCTGCCTCCAAAGGGCACCGAAGGTTTGGACCGGAACGCTGTTAAAGGAAACAATCTTTCCCCTTTTCCTCCTGCCAGAACAAATGCAAGTATTTTAGGATGTGCCATTTTACCTCCAGAGATATATGATTTATAATTCTACAACAGTAGATTTTCAAAGACAAGCTTTATGGTTTTTTTAAAAATATCATTTAATTCTGCCTCTTTGATTTTTAAGAAAAATAGAGGATAATTTAAAAAATCTCTGGTCTTTTCTCAATTCTTCCATGCTAATCTGATATTTTTGTTTCCAGTTAGGATGTTCGTCAATTGTTCCGGGCAGATTCTGTTGATTTAATGCGCCAATAATATCGTCAAGACTCACCATAAGTAGTTTGCACGGAGTTAATGAAAGAAATTCATAAATAGAAAGGCAAAGTTCAAAATTCATATCTATTTTTTCAGCAGCTTCTTCAGAAAATTGAGGAGGTAAAAGTTCCTTTGATTTAAGAGCAAAGAGCATTAATTTTTTATCCCTTTCCCTTTCATCTATATACTTTTGCATATGGGTATTGTCTTTGAACATGTTGAATTGTTTTTTCAGCTCATTATCTTTACCATACCACCATCCATAAATTGTCGGAAGGTCATGTGTTGTGATAGAACATAATGCGAGTTCAGGGTATTTTTCAGGCTCAAGAAAAGATGGGTCAGGATATTTTCTTTCAAAATAAAATAACCTGTATGAAAGTATGCCAAATTTCTGGAGAGTTTCACGAGCATTCTCACCAATGGTACCAAGGTCTTCTCCAATAACAATTGTTTTGTTCAATACACTTTCGAGAGCGATTATTCTTATTAAATCTTCAGCATAACATTTAACATAAGCTCCGTTTCTTGCTTCCTCGCCTTCGGGTATCCAGAAAAGTCTGAATAATCCAAGAGCATGATCAATTCGTAATGCTCCTGCATACTTCATATTTTTACGTATTATTTGTATAAATAATTCGTATCCAGAATCTTTTAAACCATCAGGGATTAAGGGCGGAAACCCCCAGTTCTGTCCATTGATATTAAAATCATCAGGAGGAGCTCCGAGGTTAATATTCTCAGCTATTATATCAGGATAGTTCCACACATCAAATCCCCCTCTGATTGAACCTACTGCAAGGTCAAGATAGAGTCCGATCCTCATTCCTGTTTCTTTTGTTAGTTTTAAAATTTCGGAAAGTTGTCTGTCAATTTGCCATTGCAAATATTCGTGAAAAAGGATTTCTTTCTTATGCTTTTGAGCGAAAAGTTCTAAGTCTTTATTTGAAGAATTTTTATATTTCTCAGGCCATTTGTTGAAATCGAATCTGAATTTTTCGTTCAGTGTTAGAAATAGAGCGAAATTTTCAAGTTGTTGACCTTCATTTTTAATATATTCTTTGAATTTTAGAGCATACTCGCTACATTTTAAATAGTGATTTTCATAGAAATATTCAAATATTTTTCTTAAAGCATCTTTTTTCAGTGAAACGATTTTTTCATAATCAATTAATTCTGATTCTTTTAATTCTTTTATCTTTTTCAGATATCTTGTTGATTTTAGATATTTCTGGATCTCTTTAGATTCCTTTATTTCAGGCATGTTCCCGACAGCGATATAAAGATAATTTCTGAATAATCTGCTGATCGGTGAATAAGGACTGATTCCATAAGGGATAGTATTCGGAATATAATGCAAAGGATTAAGTCCCACACAGTCACCTTTTAATTCAGAAATCAAAGAAGTAATCTCGGCAAGATCTCTTAAGTCACCTATCCCCCAATTTTTCTCCGAACCAAGAGCATAAAGATTAATCGATAACCCCCATGTTTTTGTATTTTCGAGATCCTGTGGCATATAACATCTGTCTGGTGTAATTATTATCCTGGATGTTTTTGAAATTTTATTTTTATTTTCAGGAAAAATATTCTCGGGATGCTTGCATTCAACAGAAAGCAGATAATATCCAATATCTAAATTCTCATTTACGGGTAGAAGAATTTTTACAAACCTTTTTCCATCAAACCATTGTTTATCGCAATTATTTATATAACCCGGACTGGGTTCAAAAGTTTTCTTAGATTTAAATGGTTTTTTATCCGATATTGATTCACAAATTGAATTTTGTGCGGTGTAATACCATGATATGCTCAAGCCTCTTTCCCGATCCTCATCAAGCTGGATATATAAAGGTATATTGACAGGCTGGTTGTTAACAGAAAAAATATACACCGGTTCTATAATACTATTCCATGGATATATACGAAGCCTGTTGATTTCTTTAATAATTTCTTCTTCAGATTCTATATTCAATCTCATTGCTTTCAGAATTTTTTTCTTTGTCTCAAAAGGTGTTATATGACGTGTTCCAAAAATATCCCAGTAATCAGGAATAATTCCGCAGAGTTCCGCGAGTTCATTTATTAATTCTTCGTATTTTTGCATATAGATAACCTAAGTAAAATAATGTAAATTAAAGTTTTATAAGTTTCCTTAATTCTTCGTAGGACTTTTTTTCTATTGTGTTGTGAAGATTTTTACCATAGGAGTCCATAGTAACAATTGCAGGAAAATTATCAATTTCGAGAGCCCACATAGCTTCTGCTATCCCGAATTCTTCGAGTTTCCATACGCCAACAACTCTTTTAATCCTCTCTGCAAGGTAAACAGCTGCACCTCCTATGGCATGGAAATAAACACAATGATTTACTTTTAAAGCATTTAATGTTTGTTCTCCCATCCCTCCTTTTCCCATTATACCTTTGAATCCATATCTAAAAATTACTTCAGGTTCATACATGTCAACTCTAATGCTTGTTGTTGGTCCACAAGCTATTATTTCATAATTATTGGCTTTTTTACGCACGACAGGTCCGCAATGATAAAGAACAGAACCTTGAAGATCAAAAGGAATTTCTTTTCTGGACGGTTTTTCTTTAACAAGGAATTTGTGTAACTTATCCCTTCCAGTAACAATTAATCCTGTTAATAAAACAAAATCACCTGCGTGGAGAGAAAGAACATCTTTTTCCTTTAGAGGAAGCATCAGGCGCTTTTTGATATTAAATTCTTTCATGGCTAAATTTTAAGAATAACTTTTGATTTTCTATGTGCCCAGCAGGAGATTGAAACATCTACGAAATATGAAGCAGGATGTCTATGATTTATACCTATTTTAACTGCAAGAGCAGTTGTTTTACCCTTAAATCCCATCGGACCTATGCCAAGCTTATTTATATCTTTGAGTATTTTTTTCTCGAGAGCATCCAGTAAGCTATTTTTATTTTTATCCTCTATTTCCCTTAAGAGTTGTTCTTTTGAGAGTCTGGTCACCTGATCCTTTGTTGCGCCTATCCCTATCCCAATAAAGTAAGGAGGACAACCTCTGCCTTGAGCTTTATAAATTGCATCAAGAACACATTTCCGAACGCCATCAAAATCTCTTTCAGCCCCGATTTCTTGAATTGGTAATTTATAAATTTGACCTATATTTTCACTGCCCGAACCTTTCAGTATAAGCTCTATTATCAATTTGCTGTTATTTACCTCTTCAATATAAATAACAGGAAATCCTATCCCGGTATTATCACCAGAGTTTTTATCAGTGAGCACATCAACAGCATTCGCTCTTAATGGAATATTTCTTGTTGCAATGCGTGTGGCTTTTATAATTTCGTTCTTTATATAATTATGGCTTATTCCAAATGGAGCTTTTATAAAAAAAATAGGTACCCCTGTATCCTGACATATCGGTTTTTCAAACTCTCTTGCCATTTTTATATTTTCAAGAATTACTTTAAGAGCTTCTTTTGCGTTTGAATTTTCAATTTTGAAGATTTTTTTTAGTTTAGTTTCAATTTCATAAGGCAGGGATGTTGCAGTCTCTCTATATAATTCAACAAGAATATCTCTAAGTTTCAGCATTAAATACTATAACATGGAAATATATTTTCAGTTAATTAAAATAATGCAGACATTGTTTAAAAATTTATTTTATTTCATGAAAAAGGACATTTAACAATAACTAAATTTATGAAACAAAATAAACTACCTTTGTATAAGAGCATGCTTTAATTTATATTTTGATGTAGTTGCCTGTTTTATCTCTGAGGCTTACGCTTTGACTTCAGCCTCAGTAAAAAAGACCCATGATTTTGTTTCATAAATTGAATCATTGCCATTTGATTATTTTAATAGTTGTTTACTATAAGCTCTTCGCTATTAGCTATGTTCCCCCTTTGTTAAGGGGGATTAAGGGGGGTTGTATATTCCTTTGTTGTTTTTTATACTTCAGCCTTCAGCCTAAAGCCTTCAGCCTTTTTTTGCTCTTCGCCTTCAGCCTTTTATAAATTTCGTAATATCTGTGAGAAAGTTTGGACTGGAATTTACGATTTAAATTGTGGAGTTTAATATATTTTGAAATTATTTCAGGCAGGCAAATAAGAGTTCTGTTATAATTAAATTACATGTTTGAATCTATAATACTCGGTATAGTTCAGGGACTTACAGAGTTTCTGCCCGTAAGCAGCACCGCACATTTAATTCTTCTGCCCTGGATATTCAACTGGCACGGGGATGTTGATACCCTTACTTTTGATATTGCCCTGCATGGAGGAACCTTGCTGGCTCTGCTTGTATGTTTTTATAAAGACTGGATAGATTTATTGTCGAGAAAAAGAAAGCTTCTAAGTTATATAATTATTGGTTCAATCCCTGCCGGGATAGCAGGCCTTTTACTCAATAATTTTGCGGAACAATACCTTCGCAGTCCTTTATTGATAAGTATTATGTTAATTTTAGTGGGCTTCATAATGCTTGCAGCAGAAAAAATCTGTAAATATCGCAATCAGGATAGTATTAATTTGAGAGATTCAATTTTTATAGGTATTGCACAGGCTTTTGCAATTATACCGGGTGTGTCAAGATCAGGAATAACTATATCGGCTGGATTATTTAAGGGATTGCAAAGAGATGTAGCAGCCCGATTTTCTTTTCTTCTTTCAACTCCGATTATTGCAGGCGCTTTGCTTTTGCATATAAAAAAAGCACTTACAAACTATACAGAATATGATCTGCAACTATTCTTATGGGGATTTATTGCTTCTTTTTTAACCGGGTATATCGCTATAAAATTTCTACTTGCTTTCTTAAAAAAATATCCACTTAACATTTTCGTATATTACAGGTTTATTCTTGCTGTTGTTATAATAGCAGGTATATGGCTCAAATCTTAAAAAGAATCAAAGAAGAAGTTATCGGTGTTATAGCGATAATGGCAAGCCTATATTTTTCCCTCATTTTTCTGACGTATTCCTTAAAGGACGATGTCCCTTTTTTCAGAATTACGAAGCCTCCTGAACCTGTTCGTAATTCCGGTGGAGTGATTGGAGCTTCTATTTCGGGCTGGCTTATTATTTTTTTAGGTGTAGCCGCATATCTTATACCTGTTTTTATCTTGGTATTTGGAATAAAGAGATTACTTGGGAAAGAAGGTCATAAAATTTATATTTTGGGGAATATTCTGCTTGTATTCTCTGTTTCTTTTCTTTCCTCTTTAATGGCTGATACTTTCAATATTCAATTAAATCTTTTTCCTGACGGTATTGGTGGTTTGATAGGAAAAATGCTTTCTTATACAGCAGAAATGTATTTATCATATCCAGGTGCATATATATTATCTCTTTCCCTGCTTCTTGTTTCTTTGATTCTTGTCAGTCCTTTGTCTGTTACAAACATAGCATTAATAAGGAAACCTAAAGAAAACGATTTTCAGGAAAAAGAAAATGTGCCCGAAGATGAAGAAATAATAATTAAAGATATTGAACCTGCTCCTGTTGTCAAAGCCAATGAACCTGAAGTAATTCAGAGCCATGATACAATAATAGAAAAGCCTGTAAAAGATGGAACTTATAAACTCCCGCCTATAGAATTGCTGAATATATCTGAATTCGTCTCCTCCAAGCCGACAAAAGAAGAAATAATGAATGACTCTTCTTTAATCGAAAAAAAGCTTTCTGATTTTGGCGTGGAAGGAAGAGTCGCTACAGTGCATCCGGGGCCTATAGTTACCATGTATGAATTTGAACCAGCTCCAGGGGTGAAGATTACAAGAATTGTATCCCTTTCTGATGATCTTGCTCTTGCTCTTAAAGCACAGAGTGTCAGAATCTCGCCTATTCCCGGAAGAGCGGTTATTGGAATCGAAGTCCCTAATAAAAAGAGAGAAATTGTTTGTTTAAGAGAAATAATCGCTTCTGAAAATTTCAAGAAGAGTAAATCAAGACTTACTCTCGGTCTTGGTAAAGACATATCAGGAGCACCTGTTGTTGCAGATCTCTCAAAGATGCCTCATCTTCTCGTAGCCGGAGCCACCGGTTCAGGAAAAAGTGTCTCAATTAATTCAATGATAGTCAGTATTTTATATAAAGCAACTCCTGATGAAGTAAAAATGCTGATGGTTGACCCTAAACTTCTTGAACTTTCAGCGTATGAAGAAATTCCTCATCTTTTATCACCGGTTATTACAAATCCAAAAGAGGCAGCAGAAGGACTTAAGAAAATGGTTATAGAAATGGAACGCAGATACAGGGTAATTGCTGAAAAAGGTGTAAGAAATATTGAAAGCTTTAATCTTCAATGTGAAGGAGAAGAAAGACTTCCTTATATTGTAATCATTATAGATGAGCTTGCTGATCTGATGTTTACGGCTCCAAATGATGTGGAGGATTCAATAGCAAGGCTTGCTCAAATGGGAAGAGCATCCGGAATTCATCTTATACTTGCAACTCAAAGACCTTCTGTTGATGTAATCACAGGCATAATAAAAGCAAACTTTCCCGCAAGAATTTCTTTTCAGGTCACATCAAAAGTTGACTCAAGAACCATTCTTGATTCAGGCGGTGCAGAACAATTGCTTGGCAAGGGAGATTTGTTATTAATGCTTCCCGGTACAAAAATTATAAGAGTACACGGAGCGCTTGTAACAGAAGAGGAAATCAAAGCAATAACCGAGTTCATAAAAGTTCAGGGACATCCTGATTATACCCTTTTTAACAGTATTCAGATGCCCGTAGAAAAAGAAGAAGAGTTATCATCAGAAAGAGATGAAATGTATTATAAGGCAGTTGAAATTGGTGAGGCAACAGGTGAGATTTCAATATCATCTATCCAAAGGAGACTGAAGATAGGTTATAACAGGGCGGCAAGAATAATGGAACTCCTTGAAGAAGACGGGCTTGTAGGTCCTCCAAAGGGCGCTGGTAAGCCGAGGGATTTTTTAAGAAGAAGATAAATAAAATTTTTAAACACAAAATGCAATTGAAATAATGCAGATATTACGAAATTTAGAAAAGGCTGAAGGCGAAGAGCAAAAAAAGGCTGAAGGCTTTAGGCTGAAGGCTGAAGTATAAAAAACAACAAAGGAATATACAACCCCCTTAATCTCCCTTAACAAAGGGGGAACTTAGCGAAGAGCGAAGAGCAAAAAAAGGCTGAAGGCGAAGAGCAAATAGCGTTTATAGCGTTTATTGCGTTTATAGTGTTTAATATACAACCCCTTAATCCCCCTTAACAAAGGGGGAACATGGCTAATAGCGAAAAGCTTATAGTAAACAACTATTAAAATAATCAAATGGCAATGATTCAATTTATGAAACAAAATCACAGGTCTATTTATACTGAGGATGAAGTCGAAGCGTAAGCCTCAGAAATAAAACATCAACCACATTACAATACAAATAAAGTCTTGTTCCTATGATAAGGTAGTTTATTTTGTTTCATAAATAGAATTATTGTTAAATGTCATATTTTCATTAAATAAAATAAACTATTAAGCAATGTCAGCATTATTTGGGTTAATTGCAATTTTTGAGTTTATGATATTTTATAAGCCTGGCGTAATAATAAGGTTTTGTATAATTCTTTCAAGTAGTCCTCTTTTAATAAGATGAAGATTCAAAACATAATCTATTTCTTCTAACCCTTTTCTAAATTGATTTTCCTGACCTGCCCAACCACTGCCTTCTGTAATCCATATAAATAACCATCCTGCATTATTTAATTCTTTTTGTCTATTGATATAAGCATCAACTATTTCTTGAGGTTTTGAACCGGTTCCGCCATAAATATTGGCTTCGATATTTAAAAATAGCCTATTTTTTATTAAAACAAAGTCAAATTTTCTTTCACTTAAATTTTCTGGATAAGGATAACCTAATTTTTCAAATATTTTAAATTTCTTCTGAGAAAATAACTCGAAATCATATTGCTGGCTTATGATTCTTAAGGGTTCTTTGAGCATCAATTCTAATGTTGAACCACTTCGATTTTTCCTGGCATTTGTATCCATACCGGTTTCAACACCCAAGAGATAATCCCTCAGACTTTTAATTTCATTGAATAGGTCTGTTATACCCGTCTTCCTGCAAAACTCTATGATACTATCTATTTCTGAGTCTTTCAGCTTTCTTTTTTTGAAAGAGAACTCCTTTATTATGTCTAATTCCGAAATACTAATTTTCACATCCCTCACTGCTATTATAAGTGGAAAAACAGGCAATATTTCAGGATATTTTAATAGAATGTTAGATAAATCCTTTTCAATATTATTTGAACCAATGATAGACCCTAATATACCTATTTCAATTTTATACTTTTCAACATTCCTCCTAATCTTTTCCCAATCAACAAAATAATTAAAAGTACGTTGTGGATTAGAAATAGAATTAATAAAGACTTTAAGAATATCTTCAAATGAAGATACACCCAAAACCTCTTTATATAATATGGTATCCTTCATTTGTTGAGTTTTTTATAAACTAACAAATATTGATGGACAATTTGTAAATTTTGTGATTTTTCAGAATATTTATCTTTATGATTTTCAGTTGCAGTTACAATAATTTCTTTTAAGGAGAAGCCATGTAGTTTTATAGAATCGTATATATATTTTGCTATAGGTTCTAAATAATCGTTAATCCTCACATCTCTTGTCTGAATAACACAATATCCATTTTCTTTAATATAATGGCTTGCATTATATACAATTTCTTTTAATTTCTCTAAATATATGTTTATATATGGATGAGTTATATTTTCATTATTAAGACAGGGAGATTTAATAAATAGTAAATTAAATTTTTTATTCAAATTTGAAAAAGTATTCTCTGTTAAATCATTTTTGCATGAAGAAAGGTTAATAATTCGATAATGATCCCTATCTCTATACCTTTCAATTACATTTTTATTTAATAAATTTTCAAATTTGTCTTCTGGAAATATCCAGACAGTTGTTGTTTCCATTTCTTTTAAATCTTTTTTTAGATGAGGTATTGCCAATATTGGTTCTACCAATCCATATGTTGCAGTTTGTTCTTTAATCATATTAGGTTTAAATAATGGTTTTTCAAAAATTGGTAAATATTCATGTGCTAATAGTAGAAAATTAAACTTAATACTGTTTGCATACCAAAAGCCTGTTGTCTTACAATTATGTTGTCTTTTAATAACAAGTTCTTTTAACTTAAAACCAGCATTTAAAAACACATTTATTAAATTAAATCCCAAAGGAACTACATGCTTATGTCTTCTCATATCGCCAATAAGAATTACACATTTTCTACCGGGTTTTAAAACTCTATAACTTTCCATAGCAACTTTTTCCATTTCCGTTAAAAAATGTTCGGTATCAAGATAAGATAGATCACCTTCTTTAAATTCTGTATAGTGAATAATATTTGCATAAGGTGGATGTGCACATATTAAATCAATTGAGTCGCTTTTTAGATAAGACAAATCTCTTGCATCCATAACAGATAAATCTGGTTCATATATTTTTTCTGGCAAAAGTTTATTTTTTGGAACTTCAAAATCGACATTTTTTTTCGCCAGTTCAATGGCTTTTTCATTAATGTCATGAGCAATACATCTTCTACCTAATAATTTGGCTTCTACTGCAGTTGTACCAGCACCAACAAAATAATCTAAAACAATATCCCCTGGTTCTGAATATCTTAAAATTACATTCCTTGGAATATATGGTGACCAGTTTCCTCTATATTCACCACTATGCGTAGCCCAGTTGCCACGGCTTTTGAAACTCCATACAGTTGTGGTTTCTTCTTTAAAATCATTTGGTGATAAGGATTTTATTTCTTTTTGGTTCTTTAAAATACTGATACTAAGCCCGGTTGCTCTTCTGATTATTTTTTCTAATTGATTATAAGTAATACAATATTTTTCCCCAATCTCTATATCAGAAAGCCCTTTATTTTTATCTGCAATAATTGCTAATTCAAATTCTTTCTTATTATGACAAAATTTCATGTGTTCATTAAGGGTACTTGTTGAAATATTACAGATAGGACATTTAATCTCATTCGTTACTTTAATACATTTTTCTACCATTAGCATTCCTTCTATTAATCAAATAAATTTAGTCCTTAATATTTCCCGCGTTTCTTTAAAAATTAATATGTTACCAGAATTTACTTGATACTGAAAAATTAAGGTTACTATTTAATTAGTCAAAGCAATTCTCAATTGTTTATCATTAGAATTATTATTAACCTTTTATATAGTTAAGAATTATTTTGTATGAAATATTACACTCTATTATAAATCTTTGATTCCTTGCAAGCAATAAAAAAGGAAAAATTAATGTTGTTTTAAACACTACCTTAAGCCAAATAATGCAGACTTTGCTCAAGAATTTATTTTGTCCGCCGGGGGCGGGTAAACCCTATAATTTTATGAAAATAAGACATCTAAGAATAACTCAATTTATGAAAAAATCACAGGTCTATTTTTAATCAGGAGCGAAGCTTATACTTCAGTTTTTTTAATTTTGTAACATCTGTATTACTTTAAATGCTTTTTGGGTTAAATTTATGAGGAATAAAAATAAGATTGTATCAAAAAAATGAAACTGGCGGAGGGGGTGAGATTCGAACTCACGGTAGAGTTACCCCTACAACGATTTTCAAGACCGTCGCCTTAAACCGCTCGGCAACCCCTCCGTTTTTTAGAATAGAATATGGCAGAAAAAAATGAACTTTAATATTATAACAAAACTTTTAAAAATATTGTTTTCCCTGAAATTGATTTATTTAATATTCCTCTAAAATATCAAATACTGTTATAATTATAATGCAGTGTAAAATATTTTAAAATTAACATATTGAGGTAAACATGAAAAATTCCGCTATTCAGCTGATTTTACAGGCAGGTTTGATGGTTAAAGCAGTTCTTTTGATATTGCTTGGTTTTTCTGTTGTTTCATGGGCTATTATTTTTTTTAAGCATAAATATTTTTCAAAAGCAAAAAAAGAATCAGAACAATTCATGAAAGCTTATAGAACGAGCAAAGATGCTAAAGGTGTTTTTCAAGCAACAAGAACTCTGAGCTTCAGTCCTATAGCAAATCTTTTCAGGGCTGTTTACGGAGATGCAGTACATACAAAAGAAAAAACCGAGACAAGAAGACTTCTGAGAAGATATGGTGCGCTCGAGGCTGCAAAACTTGAAAAGTATCTCAATTTTCTTGCTACCACTGGTTCAACAACACCTTTTATCGGTTTGTTTGGAACTGTATGGGGAATAATGAATTCTTTTCATGGTATAGGAAGTGCTGGAGCAGCATCGCTGGCTGTAGTCGCTCCCGGTATCGCTGAAGCTTTGATTGCAACAGCCGCAGGTCTTGCTGCGGCAATCCCGGCTGTTATTGCTTACAATTACTATTTAAGCATGTCCAGAAGTATGATCATTGAAATGGAAGATTTTGCCGAAGAATTATTGGATTTTTTTACAGGTGATAGTGTATGAAATTCACAAGGGAGAAAAAAGTTCTTTCAGAAATAAATGTAACTCCTTTTGTTGACGTAATGCTTGTATTACTTGTTATATTCATGGTCACAGCACCTCTATTGCAACAAGGCATAGATATTAATTTACCGAAAGCAAAAGGAAAAGAACTTCCAACCGAAGAGAGAATAACTTTAATTATTAAAAAAAGTGGCGTAATATATATGAATGACAATCCGGTATCAATGAAGGATATGAGTAATAAACTAAGAGCAATAAGCAAATTGAATCCGAATGTATTTTTAAAGGCAGATAAAGATGTTCCGTATGGTTTTGTAGTAGAGGTAATGGGCGAAATTAAGGAGGCAGGCATAGAAAAGCTCGGAATGATAACTGAGCCCAAGATCAGTTTAAAATGAAGGTCACGGATCTTCAAAGGACTTTGATAATATCAATTGTCCTTCACATGCTTCTGTTATTTATTTCACTGCTTTTTCTAAAGCAGACAAAACCTTTTGTCATGCCATCTGCTTATACTGTTAATCTTGTTGCCATCAATGCCATACAACATAGAGAAGATATTCAGAAAGGTAAAATCTCTATGCCTGAAACTATAAAAAAGGAATCTTTAACTGAGAGCAAAAAACCGGAGAAAGATATTAAAAATGATACGGGAAAAGAAAAAGATATTGATTATATTGAAAAGAAGATATCGCTCATGGCAGCAAAGAAAAGGGTAGAAGAAAAATTTTCAGAACGTAAAGTTATTTCATTAAAGGCAATGGAAGGAAAGAAAAATAATCCTGCTAAAAATAATATTGCAAAAAATAATTCAAACAATACATACACATCTTCGAAAGGTCAAATTAGTTCCGATGATTATTACACAAAGATAACAGATGAAATACGTCAACAATGGGTTTATCCTGATTTGGGAAGTAAAAATATTGAGGCAATCGTGTCTGTAAAGATACTTAGAGATGGAACCGCAATTGTTCAGAAAGTTGAAAAAAGCTCGGGAAATGCTCTTTTTGATCGTTCTGCATTAAGAGCACTCGCCAGATCAAGTCCTTTACCTCCTCCCCCATATGAAATGGAGATTGGCGTTAGATTCTACCCATGAATGAAAAGATGAAGAAAAATTCAAAGCTCAGAATTCAGGATTTAAAATTCTGGAAAACTGTCTTCCTGATCTTTCTTGTTTTATCTATAATTATTCTTGGTAAAACTTATGCAAAAATTTATATTGATATTTCTTCTCCCGGGCTGAGGAAATTGCCGATAGCTATACAGGAATTTTCAGGCCCGCATGGAAAAGAAATAGCTGAAATAATTAAAGATGACCTTGAGTTTACCGGTTTTTTTTCTTATATAGATAGCATTGCTTATATTGAAAATCCTGCAAAACCTTTTAATCCTGCAAACTGGAAGCCATTGGGAGTTGATGCAGTGTTAAAAGGCGCTGTGATAGAAGGTAAAGAAATTTCAGCCAGAGCTTCTCTTTATGATGTTCTTGAGGGTGAAACTGTGATGCAAAAAGGTTACACAACAAGCAGTGAATTTATAAGACTTCTTGCTCATAGCATAGCTAATGATGTGTATTATCTTTTGACAGGTGAGAAAGGTGTTTTTAAGACAAAACTTATTTTCGCTGGCGAAGATAATCACGGGAAAGGGATTTATCAGACTGATTGGGATGGAGCAAGAATGCACAGACTGACTTCAGGTGGAAATGCTATTATGTCTCTTAGATGGTCAAGGGATGGGTCAAAAATTGTCTATTCAGCCGAAAGAAACAGGGAATGGGGAATATATTTGCTGGATTTGAAAAAAAGAATTGAGCATAGAATATTTTCTTCAAAAGGAATAAATATTGCCGGAGATTTCACACATAATGGGGAGCAAATTATTATATCTTCTTCGAAAGAAGGAAACCCTGAACTGTATAAAATAGATATAAGAGATGGTAAAATAATAAAACTTACTTCATCACATGGAATAGATGTTTCACCTTCGGTCTCTCCTGATGGTGGTCAAATTGCTTTTGTTTCAGACAGAGGCGGAACTCCACAAATATATTTAATGAAAATAGACGGTTCTGGAATAAGGAGATTAACATTTGAAGGTTCATATAATACTTCTCCGAGCTGGTCTCCCAGAGGTGATAAAATAGCTTTTTCAGGTAGAAGTGGTTCGAATCAGATATTCTTAATAAACCCCGATGGTACAGGATTAACCCAGCTCACCTCTCACGGCAATAATGAAGAACCCTCATTTTCTCCTGATGGTAGATATATTGCTTTTACATCTGATAGGGATGGCAAAAAGGCAGTTTATATTATGAGGGCAAATGGAGAAGCTCAAAAAAAGATTTCTCCTCCAAATATGAAAGCATATTGCCCACGATGGTCTCCGTATTAGTTTTTAGG
>JACAFE010000067.1 GCA_013388435.1 Nitrospirota bacterium
ATTTAACTGTTTGAGGATCACCGGGTCCATTACTCAATACTATTCCATCAGGATTCATATCAAGCACAACTTCTGCAGGAGTTTGAGCGGGAACGACAGTAATATGAAAACCAGCTTCCTTAAGATTTCTCAGGATATTGAACTTTACGCCGAAGTCATAGACAACAACCCTTTTAAGAACAGTGTCAGAGTGACTGGGTAACAGGTTTTCAGAGTTTTGAAACTCTGATTCTTTGATGCCATGATACTTTGACTCTTTGACGCTTTCCTTCCATTTCCACACCCCTTCTTCCCAAATAAAAGGCTTTTTTGCTGTTACATCTTTCACAAGGTCAAAAGCAGAAATACCCGGGTGTGCTCTAACTTTTTCAAGAAGTTTTGAAGGATTCAAGTCAAGAGTTGAAATAATTCCCATTTGTGCCCCATAGTTTCTTATATGTCTCGTTAACGCCCGTGTGTCAATGCCTTCAATGCAAACAATCCCGTGCTTTTTTAAATATTTCTCAAGAGAATAATATGACCGCCAGTTGCTCGGAAAATCTATATATTCCTTGATAGCAAAACCTTCAGCCTTTGGGCCATTGAATGATTCTATATCTTCTTCGTTTATTCCATAATTGCCAATTTGCGAATAAGTCATTACAACAATCTGACCTTTATAAGAAGGATCAGTGAGTATTTCTTGATAACCTGTCATTGATGTATTAAATACGACTTCACCAATTGTTTCCCCTTCTGAACCAAAATTTTTACCTTCAAACACAACTCCATCCGAAAGTACAAGCAGCGCCTTAATCTTACCACTCATAAATTATTCCCTTATAAATTGTGCAAATCGGAAGACCTCTCAATGTCCAGCCATCAAAAGGAGTATTTTTACCTTTTGATACAAAATCTTCAGCCTTAACCTTGTATTCTTTACTTTCATCAATAATCACAATATTTGCTAATGAACCTGTTTTAATATTTCCTCCATTTAAACCAAGTATTTTTGCAGGATTAACAGTCATTTTTTCAATCAAAGCTTTCTTTGTAAGAACACCTTCCTGAACCAATTTCAAGCATAATCCAAGTGCTGTTTCAAGTCCTGAAATACCAAAAGGTGCGGAATCAAATGGATTCAGCTTTTCATCAACATGGTGTGGTGCATGGTCTGTTGCAATAACATCAATAGTGCCGTCTGCCAGTCCTTCTTTTATGGCTTCTATATCGTAAAAGGTTCTTAAAGGTGGATTAACTTTTGCATTAGTATTATAACCTTCTACAGCATCTTCAGTAATGCTAAAATAATGGGGACATGTCTCAGCAGTAATGTTTACCCCGCGCTTTTTAGCTTCCCTTATTAGTTTCACAGAACCTGCTGTAGAAACATGGGCAATATGAAGTCCTCCACCTGTTGATTCTGCGAGCAATATATCTCTGAAGATCATGATTTGCTCGGCTTCAGGCGGAATCCCCCTTAACCCGAGTTTAACAGACAAAAGTCCTTCATTCATAACACCACCTTCAGACAAAGTTAAATCCTCGCTATGTGATATAATCGGAACATTAAATGTCTTCGCATATTCGAGGGCTCTTTTCATAACCGTGCTGTTCATAACAGGTCTGCCATCATCCGAAAAAGCCACACAGCCTTCATTTTTCATTGTTCCAATTTCCGCGAGTTCCTCGCCTTTCTGGCCTTTGGTTATAGCTCCTACAGGATAAACTGTGCAGAAACCTTCCTGTTTGGATTTTCTTATAATAAATTCGGTTACGCTTTCATGATCATTGACAGGGTTTGTATTGGGCATACAGCATACGGCTGTAAATCCTCCTTTTATTGCTGCAAAAGTGCCTGTTTTTATCGTTTCCTTATATTCAAATCCCGGCTCTCTTAGATGAACATGCATATCAATAAGACCTGGAATCACTAAATGTCTGTTAGCATCAATGATTTTATCAGCCCGAATATTTTCTTTATGTCTTTGATGTTGTTCTCCGGGTTTCAAAATTATTTCCTGGATTTTTAAATCCTCAATTATTATGTCTCCCCTGCAATCTATGTTCTGGGAAGGATCGAGAATATGTCCATCCTTAATTAATATCTTCATTTTCTACTCCCCGAAAGCAAATACATAACAGCCATTCTTATTGCTATTCCATTTGTAACCTGTTCAAGTATAACTGAGCTTGCCCCATCTGCAACTTCAGATGTAATCTCAATTCCGCGATTCATGGGTCCCGGATGCATAACTATGGCGTCTTTTTTTGCAAAGGATAATCTCTTGGATGTCAGGCACCAGTTCTTAACATATTCTTCAGTGGTCGGGAAAAATCCTTTATCCTGCCTTTCCATCTGAATTCTCAGCATCATTATGACATCAACATCCTGAAGCCCCTCTTCCATTACATGAAAAACTTCCACTCCTAATTGTTCTATATTCCTGGGTATTAAAGTTGGAGGTCCGATAAGCCTTACTTTTGCCCCTAATTTTGTAAGACTGTAAATATTGGATTTCGCTACCCTGCTATGCGCAATGTCACCAACTATTGCTATTTTCAGGTTTTTGAAGTCACCTTTTTTTTCTCTAATTGTAAAAGCATCAAGCAAAGCCTGAGTCGGATGTTCATTTATACCGTCTCCAGCATTTATTATTGATGCCTTAAGTTTATTTGAAAGAAGATGAGGAACACCTGATGATGAATGCCTGATGATTATAAAATCTGCTCCCAGAGCCTGAACAGTCATTGCAGTATCAATCAGACTTTCACCCTTTACAACACTGCTGGTCGGGACTGAAAAATTTATTACATCTGTGCTAAGTCTTTTGGCAGCAAGTTCAAAGGAAGTTCTTGTTCTTGTAGAAGGCTCAAAAAAAAGATTAACCGTGGTTTTACCTCTGAGTGCTGGTACTTTTTTTATGTCCCTGGCAATAACATCTCTGAAACCTGCTGCTGTATTAAGAACGAGTGTAATTTCTTCTGCAGTAAGTTCTTTTATGCCAAGAAGATCTTTACTCTTAAGCATCAGTTTCTTCCTTTTGAAGAATTACCTTATCCTCACCGCTTTCCTCTGCAAATTGAACTACAACAGTTTCTAAACGCGAGGTCGGTATATTTTTCCCTACATAGTCAGCCTTAATTGGCAATTCACGATGACCCCTATCAACGAGAACAGCAAGCTGTATTAAGGATGGTCTTCCTATATCCATCAAAGCATCCATTGCAGCTCTTATTGATCTGCCGGTAAAAAGGACATCATCCACAAGAATAATTTTCATTTCATTTATCTCAAAATTAATTTCTGTTCTTCTTACAACCGGCTGCTCTTTTCTAATATTTAAATCATCCCTGTAGAATGCAATATCAAGAGAGCCCACAGGTATATCTTTATTCTCAATATTCTTGATTTTTGCGGCAAGTCTGTTTGAGAGGTAAACACCACCTCTTTGTATACCTATAAGACATAGCTTTTCAATTCCTTTATTCCTTTCAATTATTTCATGCGCCATTCTTGTTATAGCTCTGTCAATATCTTCTTTGTTAAGTAACTCCTTAAGCATGGTAGTTGTCCCCGATATTTTTTATTTCAGCAACGGTTATAATGCATGGCATTCTTGTATTTGGATACTTTCTCTTAAATTCTATTTTTCTTTCAGGGTATAAGATATAAAGTGTTTGGTATTTTATTGCAAAAAGGCATAAAAAAACCTTCCTCTTAAAAAGCTGGAAGGTTATATTTTTATATTTAAAACTCAATCTGACTCCTTTACCTTTTCAGTCTCACAGGACTAATTTAAAGGTGATTTATTTAACCATATAAATAGCTTGGTTGTCAAATTATCTATTTGATTATGTCATTAGTTGTTTGACATAAACCATAAGCTCTATGCTCTTTGCTTTTGTTGTTGCACCATACTCCGTGCAGTTTTAATTAAACGCTATAACGCTATAACGCAACAAACGCAATGAACGCAATAACGCAACGAACGCTATAAACGCTATAACGCAACAAACGCAATAACGCTATGAACGCTTTTTGCCTTCAGCCTAAAGCCTTCAGCCTTTTTGTATTCCCCCTTTGTTAAGGGGGTCAGGGGGTTGTTTACTGGCAATAATTCAATTTATGAACCAAAATAAACTACCTTAGTATAAAAACATGGTTTTATCTTATATTTTGATGTAGTTACCTCTTTTATGTCTGAGGCTTACGCTTCGACTTCAGCCTCAGTGAAAAGAGACCCGTGATTTTGTTTCATAAATTGAATTATCGCCATTTGATTATGTTATTAGTTGTTTACTATAAGCTCTTCGCTTGTTGTTTTTTATTCTTCAGCCTTCAGCCTAAAGCC
>JACAFE010000011.1 GCA_013388435.1 Nitrospirota bacterium
AAATGACTATATGTTGATTGATGCAATGAAAAATGTATTAAAAGCTGATAATTCTTATATGAGAAATCAAACAGCGTTGGAAGGATGGATGTTTATTAGTTTTATCGCATTGCAGTGGTATTATCGTATTTACAAATTGTTATCCGAAAAACAACTTCTATCAAAATTCTCTCCACAGGATTTGCTCATGCATTTGGCAGAAATCAAAAAAGTGAAAATCAATGACTCATGGCATACAGCCGAAATAACAAATAAAACCCAGAAACTTATAGAAAAGTTGGGAATACATATTACGTAAATCAATCGGAGTTACGGTTTAATCTGTTGTCATCTTCTTTTGTCTATTGTAATTTAACTTTTTCGAGAGCAATGTTTGCTTCATTTAGTTTAATATAAATTTGTTTATTGATTATAATTTATATAACATTTATCAAAAAGGAATACGTATATGGATAAGCTTGTTATTAAAGGCGGTAAAAAACTTAAGGGCATTGTTGAAATCAGCGGAGCCAAAAATGCGGCTTTGCCTATAATGGCAGCTTCACTTCTTTCTAATGGTTATTCCAGTATAAAAAACGTACCTTTTCTCAGGGATATTATGACAATGGGAAGACTTATTGCTAATTTAGGTGCAGGATTTCATCAAGAAAAAAGTTGTGTATTAATAAATACTGAAAAGATCAAGATTTTTGAAGCACCTTATGATCTTGTGAGAACAATGAGGGCATCTATTCTTGTTCTCGGTCCATTGCTTGCCAGATATGGCAGAGCAAAGGTTTCTTTACCGGGTGGATGTGCTATTGGAGCAAGACCTATTAACCTTCATCTTTCGGGACTCGAAAAAATGGGTGCAGAAATAAAATTAGAGTCAGGGTATGTAATAGCAAAAGCGAGAAAATTAAGAGGGGCATCTATATATCTTGATATTCCTACTGTTACCGGCACAGAGAATCTTATGATTGCAGCTACACTTGCAAAGGGTGTCACTTTAATCGAAAATGCGGCTAAAGAGCCTGAAGTAATAGACCTTGCAAATGCTCTGATTTCTATGGGAGCTAAAATAGAAGGAGCAGGCGGAAGTATTATCAGGATAGAAGGAGTAAATGAATTAAAACCCCTTGATTACAGAGTTATTCCCGATAGAATTGAAGCTGGCACTTTTATGGCTATTGCAGGAATAACCTCTGGAGATATAACACTAAAAGGATGCAATCCAGGCCATCTCGATGCAACGATATTCAAACTTAAGGAAGCAGGAATTATTTTCGAAAGTGTGCCGGAAGGTTTAAGAGTTATTGGAAAAACAAGGCCAAATCCAACAAATGTTACAACAATGCCTTATCCGGGTTTCCCGACAGATATGCAGGCGCAGTTTATGGCATTAATGAGTATTTCTGAAGGTACAAGTATTATCAGAGAAAATATTTTTGAAAATAGGTTTATGCATGTTGCTGAACTTAGAAGAATGGGTGCGGATATTTCTGTAGAAGGAGGAGCAGCAACTGTTAAAGGTGTTGAGAAACTTAAAGGAGCTCCTTTAATGGCAACTGATTTAAGAGCAAGCGCTTCTTTAGTTGTGGCTGCATTATCTGCCAGAGGAGAGACGGTTATTCACAGAATATACCATCTTGACAGAGGATATGAAAAAATGGAGGAAAAACTGAAAAAAATAGGAGCTGACATAAAGAGAGTCAGGGAATAATTAAAGGTTTATCACGTCTTGAATTTACAATACAGAAAAAGCCAAAAGGCATATCATATGGATTTCTTAGCTGATGTGGCTCGTTTGGCTTGATATAGATAATGTCGAGAAATTTTATATGATATTTCTTTTTCCCTACAATACATAATCCCTCTCCGTTTATACCTATAACTACATGTTCATGGCGATGCTTTTCAAAGCTGCTATAACCACCCGGTGAAATTTCAAAATATCTCACATGGAATTTTGTGGTTTCACCATGATTGCCTATAATTGTCTGTCTTACAATATTCTTCCATTCATTTCCAGATGGTTTGTACTTTTCTTTTTTTATATTATTCCAGGAAAAATTACCTTTATATTTATAAAACCTGCTCTGGTTTAACAAACCTTTCTTGATGTTTTTCCCTTTCCAGTCACAAAATGATTCAATGATTTTTTTCATTTAATTATCAGTTTTTAAAATAGTATTTTTCTTTAAATAATCAATAACCTTATCAATTTTTGCTTTCATTTCATCTTTTCGCCAGCTACTTTCGATATATTCTGAATCTCTGAGTTTGTTATCCGTGAATCCTTCTTTTTTATACTTTTTCAGATAATCTTCGGGAATATCATCCGGCAAATTAATGTTATTCATAATTGCCCATGCGAGTGTCCATGCTTTGGCAACATTTGTAATATCATATCCTCCGCCACCTAACGCAACCCATTTAGGAGAGATTGCTTTTATTTTTTTTACAACTTCACAATAACCATAATTTGTGTAATTGAGATGAGCCAGAGGGTCTGAATTAAAAGAATCCACTCCGAGTTGACTTACCACTATATCAGGTTTGAATTTTTCAATTAAAGGCGGCACAACTTCATTGAATGCATATATAAAAAGTTCATCATCAGAATATGGCGGCATGGGTATATTAATAGAATATCCTTTACCTTCTCCTTCGCCTGTCTCGTATTCAAAACCTGTACCGGGAAAGAGAACCTCTCCTGTTTCATGAATTGATATTGTCAAAACCTGTTTTGAATCATAAAAAGCCTGCTGCACTCCGTCACCATGATGTGCGTCAATATCAATATAAGCAATTCTCTTATTCTTTTTTAAAAGTGAAATAATTGCAATCACTATGTCATTTATATAGCAAAAACCAGAAGCTTTTGAAGCCATTGCATGATGGAGTCCACCTGATATATTGAAAGCTATATCAACTTCACCGCTTTCAACAAGATTGGCTGCCTGAAGAGAAGCACCTGTCATAAGTCTTGACCAGCCAAGCAAGCCTTTGAAAATTGGATTATCTCCCGATCCAACTCCATAGAAAAAAGCATGTGGCATCTCAATCCCGGAATCAGCCATTCTCAAAATATCAATGTATTCTTTTTTATGGAAAAGCAGTAATTCTTCATCTGTTGCTTTTCTTGCTTTAATTAGTTGTGTATTTGGTAAGTTTAACAATCCATATGATTGAATTAGTTCGTAAACGAGTTTTAGCCTCGATA
Organism: Nitrospirota bacterium; assembly: GCA_013388435.1. Taxonomy (GTDB): domain Bacteria; phylum Nitrospirota; class Thermodesulfovibrionia; order Thermodesulfovibrionales; family SM23-35; genus DYFC01. The sequence goes on from JACAFE010000011.1 coordinate 3,206, forward strand.
TTTTTAGAGGGTGCCCGGGGCCGTAATCAAATTTTAGAAATTCATCTGTATAAATAAAAGCAGTTTTCGGCATATTTTAATCAAATGTAATTATGCTTTTTAAAGAATTTTTTGCTTCAGCAGTAAGTCTGAAAGCTTCCATGGTATCCTCAATTTTAAATCTGTGTGTAATCAGTTTCCGAGCATTTACAACACCATCTGTAATAAGTTCAAGAGCATCTGCTGTATCAGAAGGTCCACAAGAGTAACTGGTTATAATATTGATATCTCTGAAATATATTTCATTTGGATTAATTATAAGTGTCTCATAAGGCTTTGCAGGCGTAAAAAAGACTACTCTGCCACCCGGACCAGCGCAGAGAATTCCCTGCTGCATTGCGCTAACGCTATTTGGACATATTATTACAATATCAGCCATTAAACCATCTGTTATTGAATTTAGTTCTTCGGAAAGATTAGAATTTGATACATCTATTGTTATATCTGCTCCGAGTTCCTCTGCTTTCTTAAGCCTGTAAGGTACCATATCAGTTCCTATAATCTTTTCTGCTCCATATTTTCTTGCTAAGAGAATATGGAGCATACCCATAACTCCAAGACCTATAACAAGGATTGTATCACCGCGCCTTATGCCAGCTCTTTTTAATGATTTGACAACGCAGGCTGTAGGCTCAATTAAAGTACCGTCTTCGAAATTCACTGTTTCCGGAAGATTTAATGTGTCGTTTTCAAGATTGGTTTCGGGTATCAATATATATTCCGAAATACCGCCAGGAATTATTTTTGAATTTTTCCATGTATCACATTGGACATAATCACCCTTTTTGCAGTATTTGCAATTAAAACATGGCGCATGATGATGAACGAAAACTCTGTCTCCGATTTTAAAAGAATTAACTTTATCACCTTTTGCAACAATTACTCCTGATGGTTCGTGACCGAGTACGAGTGGTGCTTTTTTCTCTATATACCATGGCATAACATCACCCGAACATATGCCGCAGGCTTTTGTTTTTAATAAAGCCTCACCCGGTCCAGGAGAAGGAACAGGCATGTCTTCTATTCTAATATCATTGTAATTATATAACTTTGCAACTTTCATGTCTTAAATATACTAAGTAGGTTTAAGTTGATTTTTCAAGTTCGCAATAACAAATTCAGCAACAATTCCATTTATTGTCCCGGCAATTGTACCTGCAAGTATGATTAATGGAGAAACGAGTATCACTGGTTCTAAACATTGTATAAGAAGGAGATAAGCGATAAAAATCTGGATTGTATTATGGAAGAAAGCACCAATGACACTAATGCCAACCGCACTGAACAAATGTGGAATTAAATATATTATTAACCACATTGAAATAGTTGCTGCAATCCCGCCGCCGAGACTCATTAAATAAGCCGGACCGGGGAAAGTGCCATTTATCAGCGAGGAGATGAAAGTTCTGATAAGCGTTACAGTGAATGCTGCTCTAAATCCATATATATACAATGCAATTAGAGTTATAATGTTAGCAAAGCCAAATCTAAGCCAGGGGATAGGCGAGGGTAAAAGATTTTCAATACTATGAATGCCTATTGCGAAAGCAGAGAGCAGCGCAATTTGATATTTATTTTGTAATTGCGTCAATTTCAATACCGCCTTTCCTGTATTCACCGATTGAAACAATGACATTGTTAGGCAAACAAATAATAGAGCCGGAATCTTTCCATCCCTGTTTTATGCATAATTTATTTTTACATGGAGAAGAAATAAATCTGACTTTTTTATCTTTTATTTCAATAGTTGTTATACCAAGCCTGCCTTTTATATTTACTTGATTATTTTCGTTAAGGGATAAAATATAAACTTCCTTGCCTTCAGAATAAATATGAATGGATGGTTTGTTCGAAAATATTCTGTTAAAAAATATTATTAAGCTGAAACAGAATATGATTAAAAATAATATGAGAATTCTATCAGCTTTTGTTGTATTTCGAACAATTTGATGTAAATTCAATTTTTTTATCCAGTTCTGGTGTGATTATTAAATTGTTTTTCTTGTCGATTATCACTCCATTTAATCCATTTTCTTTAAGTATTTTAATGCCCTCTTCAGGTCCGAGAACAAATATTCCTGTAGCCAGTGCATCTGTCATAGAATTTTCTTTTCCGATAACAGTAACGCTTCTGCATAGATCAGCTGGCATTCCTGTTTTAGGGTCAAGTATATGATGGTATTTTTTACCATCTAATATAAAAAATCTCTGGTAATCACCGGATGTAGAAATTGAAGAATCAGAAAGTTCGATAGCAGCAATAATATCGTTTTCTTCACTATTTGGATCAGGATCTTTAATGCCAATTTTCCATAGTTTATTGTCAGGGTTTGTACCGAAAGCATGTATTTCACCACCAACCGCTATAATGCCGGATTTAATTCCGTTAATTTTTAAGACCTCCGCTGCTTTATCCGAGGCATAACCTTTAGTGATTCCTCCTGTGTCAATAAGCATTCCTTTCTTTTTCAAAAAAACGGTTTGGTTTTTTCTGTCAATTATAATGTTTTTATAATTAACATACTTAAGTCTTTTTAAAATTTCTTTATTAGATGGTTTGATGTTTTTTGAAAAGTCATATAACGAACTTATTGCACCTATTGTTATATCAAAGGATCCTTTTGTTTTTTCAGATACATCTAATGCTTTTTCTAATATTTCAATTACAGTTCCGGATACTTTGACGGGTGAAACGCCTGCATTCTTGTTAATCAAAGATATTTCGCTTTTTCCTGAATAAAAATCGGTAAGTTTTTGAATTTTATTGATTTCATCGAAAGCTGCTTTTATCGCTTTTTCAGCTTTATCTTTTGATTCTGATACAGCGGTTATAGAAACAATTGTATTCATATATAGCCGGGTATCTTTGTAAATATGCGATTTTCCCGGGTTGCAGGAGTTTATATGAAAAATAAAAATACTCAGAAGCAAAAATAAATATTTCTTCATCTTAGTTTTTTCTTCAGAAATTTTCCTGTATATGAATGAGGATTAGCGCTAACTTCCTCGGGTGTGCCGGCAGCAATGACATGACCACCTTCATCACCGCCTTCCGGACCTAAATCAATAATATAATCCGCTGATTTTATAACATCAAGATTATGCTCTATGACTATTACGCTGTTACCAGCGGCTGTGAGTTGGTTTATTACTTCAAGAAGTTTTTGTATATCTACAAAATGAAGCCCTGTAGTTGGTTCATCAAGAATATAGATTGTATGACCTTTTGGTTTTTTGCCGAGTTCTTTTGACAGCTTAATTCTCTGTGATTCTCCACCTGATAGGGTTGATGCAGGTTGACCCAGTTGAAGATACCCAAGTCCTACATTTTCGAGCACTTCAAGTTTGTGACGCAGTTGTGGTATGGCTGAGAAGAATTGCTTTGCTTCGGATACAGTCATTTGTAAAACTTCGGCAATATTTTTACCTTTATATTTTATTTCGAGAGTTTCTTTATTGTATCTTTTACCTTTACAGGTATCACATGGTATGTATGCATCAGGTAGAAAATGCATCTCAATCTTAATCAATCCATCACCTTTGCAGGCTTCACATCTTCCTGAGGGAAGATTAAAACTGAATCTTGACGCAGAATATCCTCTTATCTTTGCATCAATAACATTTGAAAAGAGTTCTCTGACGAAGGTAAATGCACCGGTATAAGTAGCAGGGTTTGATCTTGGTGTTTTTCCTATCTGGGATTGATCAACTAATATTATCCTGTTAATTTTTTCAAGACCTTTTATTTCTTTATATTTTCCGGGAATAACCCTGCTTTTATAAATTTCCCTGCAAAGTGCTTTATACAATACTTCTATTATAAGGGTGCTTTTTCCTGAACCTGATACCCCTGTTATACATGTGAAAATTCCGAGTGGGATTTCAACATCAATATTTTTAAGATTAAATTCAGATGCTCCGATTATTTTTATAAAATCCAGAGGTTTTTTTCTTTTAATTGGAATATCAATAGTAAGATATCCGCTTAGATATTGACCTGTGATGGACTTCGGATCTTTTTCTATGTCCTGTGGAGTTCCGCATGATACAACCCATCCACCCCTGCTTCCTGAACCGGGTCCCATGTCTATGATGTAGTCTGCCCAGCGTATTGTCTCTTCATCATGTTCTACTATGATAACCGTATTGCCCGCATCACGCACTGCTTTGAGGCTTTCGAGAAGTTTTATGCAGTCACGCGGGTGCATACCAATGCTTGGCTCATCAAGTATATAAAGAACTCCTGATAGAGAAGAACCAAGCTGAGTTGCAAGCCTGATTCTCTGTGCTTCTCCACCTGAAATAGAAAGAGAAGATCTGTTCAATGTAAGATAATCTAATCCAACCTTTTCGAGGAATTCGAGCCGATCTTTTATTTCTTTAAGGATACGGGAAGATATGATTTTCTCTCTTTCGTTTAATTCAAGGTTATTAATGAAAGACAAAGCGCCTTTTACATTTTTATTCGATAAAGAAATGATATTTTCACCTTGAATGGTTATGCTCAGTGATTCTTTTCTGAGTCTTGTGCCATTGCAGACCCTGCATGTTTTATAACTTATATCAGGGTCAAAATCATCTTCGTTAATATTTTCGACTCCCAAGCCATTGCATGCAGGACATGCACCCTGACGGCTATTAAAAGAGAAAAACATGGGATTGATTTCAGGAAAGTTTATACCGCATTTTGTACAGACTGCGGTTTTTGAGTAAAGAATATCCCTGTTTTCATTAAGAAGGTTTATTATTACTATATCAGAATATTTTAAGGAAATTTCTATTGCTGTTTTTAATTGGCGGTCTATTCCTGGTTTTATAATTAATCTGTCTATTATAATTTCAATTGTATGCCTTTTATGTTTATTCAGTTTAATATCATGGGTAATATCGGTTATCTGTCCATCAATCCTTGCTCTTATAAAGCCTTCATTCCGCATTTCTCTGAGTTCTTTTTTATACTCTCCTTTCCTGTCCCTGACTATCGGGGATAGTATCTGTATTTTGCTGCCTGTCTCGAGTGACATGATAGATTGAATGATGTCCTCTGACTCCTGTTTTTTAACAAGTGAACCGCATTTGTAACAGGTTTGTTTGCCGATTCGCGTAAAAAGAACTCTTAGATAATCATAAATTTCTGTTATAGTTCCTACTGTTGAACGCGGGCTTTTAGTTACTGTTTTCTGGGTGATGGATATTGAAGGTGAAAGTCCTTCAATAAAGTCAATATCGGGTTTGCTGAGTTGTTCTATAAATTGCCTTGCATAAGCTGAAAGGCTTTCTACGTAGCGTCTCTGCCCTTCTGCATAAATTGTATCGATAGCAAGAGAAGATTTTCCAGAACCCGAAGGACCTGTTATAACAGTTATCGAGTCTCTCGGGATAGAGACATCGATATTTTTAAGATTATGTTCGCGTGCTCCCTTTATGATTAAGTATTCTTGCATATGGGTAATCTTTTAGTATAACCAAAAATATAAAAGACAATCTATCAGGCAACCAAGCCTTACAGGCAGTTAAGCTTGAGAGAAATAAAGAAAATATAAGCAGGTAAAGTATGAAATTTGGAATAATCGAGTAAGCAGATAGATAGAGCTCTGGTTAGAAAGTAAAGATTTTTTTATAGATTTTGATATAAAATATAAATCATGAAAAAGATAATTTTAATTATAGTCTTGCTTGCTTTGCCAGCAATTTGTTTTGCTCAACCTTCCATTATTTTTGATAAGGAAAGACAGGATTTTGGAGAGGTAAAAAAAGGCACGGAACTTCAATATACTTTTGAATTTACCAATAATGGAAACGAAGAACTTGTAATATCAAAAATAATTACATCCTGAGGTTGCACAGCAGCCATGGCTAGTTCCAGCCATATTAAACCAGGTGAAAAAGGCAAGATTAATGCAAAAATAGATACAGAGGGAAGAGGGGGTTATCTTCATAAACCTATATCTGTTTATTCAAATGATCCTAAAAAACCTGTTGTTAACCTTTATATTACTGCAATACTAAGGTAAAATCATGTTAAAAGAAAGTTGTCCTGGAAGCAGAGAAATAAGAACACCTTACCCCGAAGAAATAAAATGTTTCTGGTGCGATTCTATTAATGAAATATGGTCAGATGAGGTCGAGATAACCTGCAAGAATTGTAAAAAACAAATTACTCGCGATATGAAGCCATCATGTATTGAATGGTGTCCATCTGCTAAGGAATGCATTGGCGCTGAAAAGTATGAAAGGCTAATGAAACATAAAAAAGTTGAATGACTCTTAAGATTTTATAAATCTTATTTTAAATGGATAAGAAAAACTCCCGCCCTGAGATGTGTGTCCAAATGGAATTCCCAGCAACCCAATCAAAGCGCTGAGATGACAGGCAGATGCCCATATTCTTGCCTGTTTGTCCATTTCAATGATTGGTTCTTGATTATTCACTGGTTTTTATTATTCGGGAAGCAAAGTGCATCCGCTTCATTTTTTAATAAATGTGCAAGATGTATATCAATCCCGCTTTTTTTTGAAAAAGTTTCTTCATCCATATTGGCAATATCTTTTGCAAAAACAATATCATTACGAAAAAGCATTTCGAGAGCATTTTTATTAATAGATGAAAGAATTGTAACAGGATATAGTTTTTTAGTCTCTATTATTTTTTCGAGGCTTTCTTTTTCTGGATATTTCCAGCTAACTATTTTCAAGCCAACACATTCAGCATAACGCAAAGCATCAACAGAACAACGAGTATTTGTAACGAGCCAGCCCTGCTGAAATGTAAAGTGATTCTCAGGAGATGATTCAAACCCCTTCTTAATATCATTAAATCTTGAATGTACATAAAGAGCTGTTTTAACATCTGTAGAATTTCCTGGATTGCTGTGGTATTTACACTCAACTATTATAATATAATTTTCTTTTTTCGCGAATACATCAATTTCGTGAGAAACGCAATAGCCTTGAATTATTTTCCCCACTTCTGTAACGTAGCCGTAAGCTCTTAGTATTCCTGCTATATATTTTTCGAACTGAAACCCTGCGGGACCGAGTGAATATATAGCTTTTTTTATAGAATAACGCATGTCAGAGACTTTGCTATATTGTCTCAATAGTTTTTTGGCTATTTTGAATATGTGTCTTGTGTGGGATGATGGTGTAATTCGGGTTTCAATGTTTCTGGCAATTTCAAGAGCAACATCTTCGGTAGCACCTGACCTTATTAGGGAATTAACAAGTTTGTTTCTATCAAATTCCTCTAATTTTCCTGAAGCTTTAATTACAGTTTGAGCCATAAATATGATGGCGGGGCGGACGGGACTTGAACCCGCGACCTCTGGCTTGACAGGCCAGCGTTCTAACCGGGCTGAACTACCGCCCCGAAAAAGTTATATAGCTGTGAAAAAGCTACCAATTCTAATGGTAGGCGGAACAGGACTTGAACCTGTGACCCCAGCCTTGTAAGGGCTGTGCTCTCCCAGCTGAGCTATCCGCCCAAAACATAAAGCGAAATGCTAATTATACAGAAGTAATATAATATTAGTTTTATTTGTATTTTGTCAATAAAGCGGAAGAAAATTGATTCTATACATTGAACCTGAAATTAATTATATCACCATCTTTTACTGGATATGTTTTGCCCTCAAGTCTTAAAAGTCCTTTTTCTCGGGCGGTTTGCATATTTCCTAACGTAATAAAATCATCATAAGAAATTACCTCTGCTCTTATAAAGCCGCGTTCAATATCGGAATGGATTTTACCGGCAGCAACAACTGCAGGAGTATCTTTTTTTATAGTCCATGCTCTTACCTCGTCTTCACCAACAGTGATAAATGATATTAATCCGAGCATTTCATAACATGTTTGAATGAGTTTAAATGAAGCGGGCTCATCAATTTTTAAATCATCGAGAAAAAGCTGTTTTTCTTCATGAGGTAATTGTGCGATTTCCATCTCTAATTTTCCACAAAATGAAAGAACAGGCGATGTATGATATTGTTTTGTTATGTCGTTTTTTATTGTTTTAATATTTTCTCCATTTAGATCTTCTTCACCAATATTTAAGACAATTATTTTGGGGATTATAGAAAGAAATTGTAGATGTCTTATAGAAATCAGTTCTTCAGTTGTAAAATTGTAATCTCTGAGAGCGTTTTCTTTTAATAAAAAATCTTTTAATTTCAATAGTAGCTTCTGTTCGGATTCATCAGGTTTTTTGCCACGCTTTTTGTTTTCCTCCATTCTTTCAAGTCTTTTTTCAACAAGATCAAGATCAGAAAAAATAAGTTCTAATTCAACTGTTTCAATATCTCGCAAAGGATTAATATATTCAAGCGGGTGTGAGACAGATTCATTTTGAAAAACTCTCACAACGTGAACTATTGCATCAGCGTCTTTTATTAAGTCGAAAACCTTTTTATTTTGTTTTGTATCGCCCTTTGTAAGACCTATATAATCAATATATTCAATAGTGGCAAAAGTCATTTTTTTAGGTTTATAAATTTCCGAAAGTTTGATTATCCTTTTATCAGGTACTTTCACAACTCCAATATTTGGTTCTCCGGAAACATTAGGGTATATTGGTGTTTCGGCATTTAATCCAGTAAGAGCATTAAAAACTGTTGTTTTACCCGAGTTCGATAGTCCTGTTATAGCTATTTTCATTTAACCTCTTTATATAACTAAAAATTTTTAAATAAATCCTCGAGTTTGCGTCTTGCATCCTCTTTTTCTTTGTCAGTTGAAGATTTAACAGAATCCTTGAAACTGAAATAATCACAAAAGTTTGCTTTATTACGAACTCTCTGAAAATCAGCTTTTGGTTCGGTACATTTATTATGACTGCTCTCGGAATAAAAACGACAATTAAAACATATGTGGAGATCTTCTCCACAATTTGGACAGGTTGATTTTCTACTAAAATATCTGTCAATTACAACTTCTTTTCCGCAAAAAGAACATTTTTTCATATTTGCTCCTCTGCAGCTTTATATTCTATTCTGTTTTTTTATGAAAGTTATGACAATATCTATTCTCTGGCTTAACCAGCGAAACTAAAAAATTCAAGAAGGGTTTCGCGATTGAGTCAAGAAAGTAAAAAATAGCAATTATTATCGAAATAATTCGATTGTAAAATCTATTTTATTACACACGCATTTTAGTCTTAAGAAATAGTTTTTATAAATTCCTGTATGGGCAACGCAGTTAAAGTTAGAAGTTGAACTGAGCCCCTTGACCCGAGTTCAACAGACATTTTCATTATTGTTTGATTATCTGGAGCTTCAACAATATTAACAAAATCATATGGCCCGAGAACAGCATATTGTTCTTTTACCTTAACACCCATTTTGGCAAGCTCTTTGTTTACCTCAAGTATTCTTTTTGGATTTTCTTTGATTGTTTTTCTTCCTTCATCTGTCAAAGTACTTAAAATAACATAATAAGCCATGATACCCTCCCTCCTGAGAATTATAAAAACGACTGGCTGAAAGCCACCTTAGAATCCTGATATTATAAAGAATTATAATAAATGTACTATTTTATTTCTACCACTCTTTTTTGCCTGATACATTGCATTATCAGCTCTTACAACAAAACTTTTCATGTCATCATAAGGATTAAGTTCTGTTAAGCCTATACTTACAGTTTTTGTTACAATCTCAAGTTCTCCATCCAATGTGAATGGATGAAACACAGTTTCCGAGACAGATTTGCGGATTCTTTCAGCAACGAGTATTGCTTCGTCATATGCGGTCTCTGGTAGCAATATTGTAAACTCTTCACCACCATATCGAAAAGCCATGTCAATATCTCTAATGTTTTTACTTATTACATCAGCAATTTTTTTAAGTACAAAATCTCCTTCCCAATGACCATATCTATCATTAAAATCCTTGAAAAAATCTATATCAATGAGCATTAAGGAAAGTCGCCTGTTATGCCTTTTTGCTCTTTCGATTTCTTTTAATATAATTGTATAGAAATAACGCTGGTTGAAGAGTCCTGTTAGATCATCCGTGATAACAAGTCTTTTTAATTCAGCCTCGGTTTTTTTCCTTTCTGTAATATCTCTTAAGGTAAGAAGTACGGCTGGTTTCCCTTCATATGGAATTTGTGTAAGAAGCACTTCCATATAAAGACCTTTGTTGTTTTTAGACAACATTCTTATTTCGAGTGGAGAATCAAGTGATTTATTGCTCTCAAGTTTTTTTAGATTTTCTGAAAATAATGACCTGCTGTCAGGATATAGGAATCTTAAAATGTCTTCTCCAAGCATGTCTTTTTGATAATAGTCGAGTATTTTAAGAAGAGTCGGGTTAATAAATTTTATTATTCCATCCTGAATTATCATTATTCCTTCGAGAGATTGTTCGACAAGTGTGCGATATTTTAATTCTGATTCTATCAGAGCTCGGGATTTCTGTCTTAACATATTTTTAAGAATGGTTATGTAATCGGCTCTTAGATTTTTAATAATATCGCTTTTTGTAATGATTCCAATAGAATCACCTTCATCGTCGGTAATAATCAAACACCTTACCATATTTTCATCAATTAATCTTGTTGCTTCATAAAGATTGATGTCTTTTGAAGCAGTAATTAATTTTGTTTCCATTATTTCTGATATGCAAGAAGGTGATATATTTTCAGCAATAGCTTTAGTAATATTCCTTTCGGTTATGATACCAATCGGTTTAGAGTTCTTTTTTACAACGATACAGCTTATTTTATTTTCAGCCATTAAAGATATTACTCTGGTTAAAGGTTCTTCTTCAGATACAGAGATAATGCTTCTGTTCATAATCTGTTCAACTTTTTTTAGATTAACAAAAGAGTCTATTCTTAAATTTTTGATAATATCTGTTTGAGTAACAATCCCTGTTACCTTATGATTATTATCAACCACCACAAGTCGTCTCAAGCCATTTATGACCATGAGATTTGCTATCTCAGGTATATCAGTATCTTCTGAAACAGCAATAACAGGGCTTTTCATTACTGTTTTTAAATTCACCAAGTTAAAGTCCACGTTATTGCCTTTGAGATATATAATATCTCTTTCGGTAAGTATTCCTTCAGGCTTATTATCTTTGACAATAACAATGCAACTGACATTGTTTTTATTCATTTTTATTATTGCTGATAAAAGGGTTTCATCAGGGGATAATGTTATGACATCTCTTGACATTATTGTGCTTACATTATCCAGTTCCATTTGCCCTCCTATTTAGCATTTGACTAATATAATTATTATATCCTAAATTTGACATTAATAAGTAGTCTCTGGTTAAATTAATTTATGTGGGATTATACTGAAAAAGTTAAAGATTTTTTTCTAAATCCTAAAAACATAGGAGAAGTCGAGAACCCAGATGCAATAGGAGAGGTCGGAAGTATTGTCTGTGGTGATGCTCTCAGGCTTACCTTAAAAATAGATAAAGAAACAAATCGTATATTAGACGCTAAATTTCAAACTTTTGGGTGTGCAAGTGCAATTGCAAGTTCTTCAGCCCTTACAGAACTTGTTAAAGGTAAAACTATTGAAGAAGCATTGAAAATAACCAATAAGGATATTGCTGATTTTCTTGGAGGACTGCCGAAAGAAAAAATGCACTGTTCTGTAATGGGCATGGAAGCACTCGAGGCAGCTATAGCAAACTATAAAGGTATCCCTGTAAAAGTAGAAGAAGAGGGCAGGGTAGTGTGTAAATGTTTTAATGTAACCGAGGAGAAGATAAGGAAAGTAGCAATAGAAAATCATCTTACAACAGTCGAGGAGATTACTGATTACACAAAGGCTGGAGGTGGATGCGGAGAATGCCAGGCGGAAATTGAAGAAATTTTGAAGGATATTTGGTCTGTTAAAGCTCCAGAGAAACCATCAAAACCGAAGAAATTAACCAATCTGCAAAAAATTGCTTTAATTCAAGAGGTAATTAATAGAGAAATAAGACCTGGATTACAGGCAGATGGTGGTGATGTTGAAATTATTGATATTGAAGGCAATAAAGTGATTATTGCTTTGCGGGGAATGTGTACAGGTTGTATGATGGCAGGTGTTACAATAAGTAGCATTCAGGAAAAACTCAGAGAACTTGTTGCTGAAGATATTGTGGTTGAGGCACAATAATGCAGACAATATACCTTGATAATAATGCCACAACAAAGATTGCACCTGAAGTACTTGAAGAAATGATGCCATATCTTACGGATTATTATGGTAACCCTTCAAGTATGCATACTTTTGGAGGACAACTTCATAAAAAAATAGAAGAAGCGAGGGAGAAAGTTGCCGCACTTCTTAATGCAAAGCCTGAAGAAATAATATTTACAAGCTGTGGTACTGAAAGTGACAACACAGCAATCATGAGCGCTGTTGAATCTTATCCTGATAAGAAACATATTATTACAACGAGGGTTGAACATCCTGCTGTTTTGAATTTCTGTAAACATCTTTCAAGAAAAGGCTATAGGGTTACATATCTGCCTGTAAATAAATTCGGGCAACTTAGAATTGAAGACCTCCTTAAAGAAATTGATGAAGACACTGCCATTGTTTCAATAATGTACGCAAACAATGAAATAGGCACTATTTTCCCGATTCAAGAAATTGGCGAGATATTAAAACAGAGAAACATTCTTTTCCACACAGATGCTGTTCAGGCTGTTGGTAAGATTCCTATTGATACAAATAAACTTCCTGTTGATATGCTTTCACTGTCAGGACATAAGCTCCATGCTCCCAAGGGCATAGGGGCGCTTTATGTAAGAAAAGGCACGAGATTTTATCCGTATCTAATAGGCGGACATCAGGAAAACGGTAGAAGAGCGGGAACAGAAAATACAGCTTCTATTGTAGCACTCGGCAAGGCTTGCGAGCTTGCCGCAAAGAATATTGATGATGAAGTAAAATATCTTTCGCGCCTTAGAGATAAACTTGAATCATCACTTTTAAAGCTCTGCCCTGATACTCGTATAAATGGCGATGTGAACAATAGATTGCCTAATACTACAAATATAAGTTTTGAGTATGTTGAAGGTGAGGCAATTTTATTGCGTTTAAATGAATACGGGGTTTGCGCATCTTCTGGTTCTGCCTGCACTTCAGGCTCTCTTGAGCCATCACATGTCTTACGTGCTATAGGAGTACCTTTTACTGCGATTCACGGTTCAATAAGGTTTTCTTTGAGCAGATATAACACGGAAGATGAAATAGATAAAGTAATTGAAATAATGCCATCTATTATTAAAAACCTCAGAATGTTGTCTCCATTTGGTAGGGATAAATTGCCAAAAGAATGCAGGTGATTCTGAAAAAGTTTTGATAGCGGAAATCAAGCTATTTACCTGAAACTAAAGTGTGAGCCTGTCTTTTTATGTGCTTTTGCGCTTAGCTTAAACGGTTTAAATAAAAATGTCTTGAACTCATTTGATAGTACGCTTTTTCTATGAACTTTCCCTGAAGGATTTATTTTTATAACTTCTGATTTTTCCCAATTTCGGAAAAGATCTATTATTCTCTCAAGGGATTCCTGGTGAAGTTTTTCGATCGCTTCTCGTAAAGGTAAAGATGTGACAATATTATTATCTATAAAATCTGCTATTTTACGAGTATTTAGGACAGAAAGATAAACCATTCCTTTAAGTATTTTTTTATTGGTTTTGAAAGAAAAAATATATCTTTCAAGAAGCTTTTCGAGAAAAATATCATTACGCAGCTGGACAGTTTTATCTATAGCTATAGCCTGTTTCCAGTATTTTCTGTCTATTATAGAATCAGCCTTCATCTCGAGCAGTGTGTGTCCAATGTTTTTTCTATCCGCTGTATAAATATCATGAGCAACGGTATCGGCTGCAAGATGACTTAAATATCCATATGCGAAAGCTTTTTGTTGCTGTGTTTCGGCATTCTTTAATAGTTCTAAGGCAAAGTCCCAATTATGGGCATTTTTGTGTTCAGGAAGATATTTTTTCCCGACTATAAGATCTGCCATTAATGTACCGTAAAGGAAATCTTTTTTATGTCTCCGAATTATTTTTATAATGCCTGCTGGTATTAAAGCGCTAAGAGAGAGAATTTCGTTACCAAGATATATATGTGTAAGTGGTCCCCATGCAAATGCATATACAGGACAAAGTAAAAATGTAATAAAAAAAATGCCAATTAAAAACATAATCATTTTAAGTTGCATATAAAATCAAAAAGAAGCCTTACTCCTATACCTGAAGCGCCTTTTGGTATATAAGGCTTATCTTTATCATTCCATGCAGTTCCTGCGATATCAAGATGAATCCATGGTGTATTATTTGCAAATTCATATAAGAAATAAGCTGAAGAACACAATGAGCCGCTTTTTCCTCCTGAATTTTTCAAATCTGCTATATCACTTTTTAAATATTCTTTTGCTTCTTCAAATAATGGCATTTCCCAAACTCTTTCATAAACATTTAAACCTGAAATTTTAAGTTTCTCCATAAATTCTGGCGAGTTGCCCATCATAGCTATCGCTGTATTTCCAAAAGCAATCGAACATGCGCCTGTAAGAGTCGCAATATCAATAATTACCGAAGGATTATAATTTTTCGCATAACATATTGCATCGGCAAGTGTCATACGTCCTTCAGCATCGGTGCTTATTATTTCAATGGTTTTGCCATTATAAGCTCTTATAATATCTCCGGGACGAGTGGCAGAACTTCCTATTAAATTTTCTGTTGCAGGCAAAATTCCGATAATATGTACTGGCAATTCTAATTCGGATACAGCTTTTATAACTCCTAAAACAGTTGCCCCGCCTGCCATATCATACTTCATTTTTTCCATTCCTTCAGAGGGCTTTAAAGATATACCGCCGCTATCAAAAGTTATAGATTTTCCGATAATTACGACAGGAGGAATTTCTTTTCCTTTATACTCAACTATTATAAATTTTGGTGGTTCATCAGAGCCTTTTGAGACTGAAAGATATGAACCCATGCCAAGTTTTTCTAAATCAGGCTTTTCAAGAACTGTTACAGAAGTAAGTTTGTTTTCCAATGATTTTGAAATATTTGCGAGTTTTGAAGGGGTTAAGTCATTTGCAGGAGTGTTGATTAAATCTCTCGCAAAATATACTGCATCCACAATTATTTTTGTCTTTTTAATTTCTTCTTCAAGTTTTTTTGAATATTCTGAAAGGATAGTTATTGAATTTATATTTTTTGAATTATCATCTTTTTTATATCTATTATATTTATACAGGGAAAGAAGGGAACCTTCTAAAAAGCTGGATATTGAAAATCCGGAAGAGGATATAAGTCCTGAAGATATAGCTATTTCCTTCATCCCTATATCGCGTAAGAAACATGTTGCTTTAGCGCTTGACTGTCTTATCTTCTCGGATGTAATATCTTCCTTTTTACCTAATCCAGCTAAAAGCACACGGTCATATTTTAAGTTTTCAGGGCAGTTAATTAATGTAGTCTGATTAAGTTTGCCAGAAAACTCTTTTTGAAATACTTTATGTATTTGTTTTGAAAGAGAAGGAATTAGATTATCGTAATAACCGTAATCATCTTCAAAAAAAGGGAGAATCAGTGCATCACAGCTAAAATCGCTTTCTTTTTTAGAGATAATGGAAATCTGCATAACTTTAATTTTAGTACATAAATGAAAAAGGTAGCAAGGATATATTTTTAGACAATAACGCCTGTTGAATTATTTTTTCTATAAAAGTAACATTTATTATTATGTTTGAATCAGATAAATGTTTTGCAAAAGAAATAATAGAAAATATTTATGGAATTCCTTTTACAGAAGGAAATAGAGTTTCTTTACTCTGGAAAGGTGATGAATTATTCAATAAAATTTTTGAAGTTGTAAATACAGCTAAGAATCTTATTTGTCTCGAGTTTTACATATTCAGAAATGATGAAACCGGAACCGAACTTGCCAGCATATTGAAAAAAAAAGCATCTGAAGGTGTTAAAACATATGTTTTATATGACCATTTTGGTTCTTTCGGAACTCCCCATAAATTCTGGAATGATTTAAAAAATGCTGGAGTTCATATTAGAGCTTCAAGACCATTTAAATGGACAAAACCATTACATTATATTCATAGAGATCATAAAAAACTAATAATAATAGATGGCAGGGTTGCATTTACAGGAGGTTTGAACATAGCAAATGAATACAGAGGTTTTCATAGACTTAGAAAAATTAAGGGATGGAGAGATACAGGCATTTTTCTTGAAGGCCCAATCGCAGATACCTTGCTTGGAATATTCAAAAAGAACTGGGAAATCTGGAAAGGTGAGCCATTAAATTTTCAAACAGAACCCTTTTCATTCGATGATGGAATTCCTGTAATCCCGATTTTTGCGAGTTCTTCTAAAAGCAGGAAAAAAATGCGTAAATTATTGTATTACAGCATATCCAATTCAAAAGAGAGTATATATCTTACAACAGCTTATTTTACTCCAAGCATAAGAATGCTTAATGTGCTTATGGATGCAATTAATAAAGGTGTAAGCGTTAATTTACTTTTACCCGGCAGATCAGATGTGTTATCAGCATACTATGCAGGTAGAGCTTTTTTTACAACTCTTCTTAAAGCTGGAGTTAGAATATATAATTACAAAGGTGAAATGCTACATGCGAAAACATCAGTTTTTGATTGTAACTGGAGTATTATAGGCTCTGCCAATCTGGACTTCCAGTCTATGAGAAGAAATGATGAAGGAAATGTTGGAATACTGGATAATAATTTCGGTAATAAGATGATAGATGTTTTTAATGAAGACCTTAAGAATTCGGAGGAAATTCTTCTTGAAAATTGGCTGAAAAGACCTTTTCTTGAAAAGTTAAAGGAAAGCTTTTTTGTTTTATTCCGTAAAAGACTTTAATCCGAAAGGTTCGGTTATTTACTGATTTTATAATCCCCAAAGGCTTGCCGTCGGTCTTTTATATCCTTTTTCCTGCGCAAGTATATCAAGATGAATTGTAACAATATCATCAACAGGAAGAAATGGGTCATAATTTATTTTTCGTGAATCAACTGTTTTAATATATTGATTGCAATTATCGCATAGGTCAACTCTGTATGCTTCATGGTCTTCTGCGTAAAAATAATGCAATTTCTTATTGTCTGTGTTTTCGCAGAAAGGACATTTTAAGCGTTCAGATTGCCATATAAAATTGCAAAATGAGCATCTCAAGAATCTTCTGCCATCTTTATCAAGTTTTGATATATCAGGCATGCTTCCGCAAACAGGACAATATCCTTTATGCCAGTTTTTTATTTCATTTTCTTTTGAAATTCTTTCTACGTTCAAAATAAGTGATGGTTTAATGCTTTCATAAATTAAAAATTTAAACACTGGCAGATCAATATCAAATTCGCCTGCTATCTTTTCTATAAATAGGTCATCATAAAAATTTCTCATTATTTCTCTTAAATTTAAAGCATTAATTGAAATAGCATCTTCAATATATTGGACATTTATTCTTAATTTCTCATTTGCATTCCTTGATATATTACAAAGTGAATCGAATAAATCTATTGAAGAGTTTATGTCGATGAAAAAATCCTGTTTATCAATAAGAGGGAATCCTTCCTTAATGTGTATGTCCCTTAAACTCTTTTTAATCTCAGGAGGAACAATATTTATATCTTCAATATATTTATTTTGTTCAATGGATATTTGTTTAAAAAAATTAAGTATTTTTTCATAAGAAGGGAATAATTTTATATAATCTGTGATTTGTTGCTCTATGTTTTCATGTTTCATAGGTATCCTTTAAACAATAGCCTGCCTCTGAAATAGAGACAGGCTATTGTAATTTCGAGAATTCATTATCCTGCTGTAACAGCAGATTTCAGGTGATTACCCAAAGATGCGTATATCTTAGAACTGTTCGCCTCTGCAAATTTATGATACTTTTTAGGGTCATCAATTACCAGATAAATTGTGCGAACGAAGTCATGATTAAGAAGTTCTGCTTTTGGATATTTAGGTTTTAGTTCATTAAGCCTTTTTTGTGCGAGTTCAAGCATTTTATCTCTGTCTCCAAAATTCATTGCGCCAGTTGGACAGGTCTTTACACAGGCTGGTAGCATACCGTCTTTTATTCTGTCAATACACATTGTGCATTTTGCCATGCCCTGTGTGTTTTTATCCCAGCGTGGTATGTTCCATGGACATGCGTCTCTTATCTGGTTAAATTCAGCTTCTTTGACTTTTACCTTTGGATTATATAATACAGCACCTGTTGCCTCATCCTGTGTTATTGCCTTCACATTTATTGAATCTGCCACCATCTTACAGGGAGGAGTTATACAATGTCTGCACTGGTCAGGAAAGAAATACCATACAGGTTTGCCATCAGATTCCATTTCATTGAATCTAACAAGTTTGAATGTGGAGGTTGAAAGATCTTCGGGATTTTGATGGTTTCCCCTCTGAACAGTTTTTGTTGCTGGATTCATATTCCATTGTTTACAGGCAATCTGACAACCACGGCATGCTGTGCATTTGGATGTATCTATGAAAAATGTTTTATCAGCCATTATTGTTCACCTCCCTTACTTTTTTGCCTTTGCAGCAGGCTGTTTGGTTGTTAATTTTGTAACATTTGCCATGAATGCTTTTGATTCAGGTATCATTGTATTTGGATCGCCAATAGTCGGAGTTAGAAGATTTGCGCTATCGCCACCATCCTTTGGATGTAACCAGCCAAAATGCCATGGTAATCCAATCTGATGCACGGTCTGACCAGCGATTAAAAATGGTTTTAGTCTGTGTGTTACTATTGCAGTGGCTTCAAGTTTGCCTCTTTGAGTTTCTACCAGGACTTTTTCGCCATTTTCAATACCTCTAAGTTTAGCGAGTTCATGGCTAATTTCACAGAAGACCTGTGGTTCAGCTTCAATCAGCCATGGAAGCCATCTTGTTAAGACCCCTGTCTGCCAGTGCTCTGTTACACGATATGTTGTACATACAAAAGGATAACGTGGATCGCATGTTGCAAATGTGTCTGGTCCGCCTTCAAAAATCTTTATTACAGGATTTATTCTCTGATTAGACATAAGGTTCTTCTCAATAGGACATTCCAGAGGTTCATAATGTTCAGGGAATGGCCCATCCTTAAGTCCGGGACCAAATATTGAAGCAACTCCA
>JACAFE010000070.1 GCA_013388435.1 Nitrospirota bacterium
ACAGCAACCTTAAACATAACAGCAGTAACACCTCCTGCGCTTGCAGTTTTACCGGGCTCAATAACAGTAAATGGAGCTGCGCCTGCTGATACAGTAACATACACAATATTTGGCGGCACACCGCCTTATAATATATTTACTAACAATCCATTATATCCGCCTTCAGTTACAACAGTTAATGCAAGCGGAGGAACATTTAATGTAACAGTACCGGCAGGTTCTTCAGCAGGTTCTGCAACATATACAATAAGGGATACAACTGGTGCAACTGTAGCTGCCACATTAACTATAACAGCATCTACTGATCCTCTTGTAATTATTCCCGGCAGTCAAAGTGTTGTTGCTCCAAATACAGTAACTTTCTCAGTTTCAGGTGGAACTTCACCTTATGTAATAACATCATCTGACCCCTCAAGCGCCTGCAACTCAACAGATGATGATTGCTCAGATCCCGGAGCTACCGGAGATTCCGGAATCTGGGATTTAGTTTCTGCAGGCTCATTTATAGTAACAATTCCTTCAAATGCAGTTGCTGGCAACGTAACAATAAATGTCTATGACTCAACCGGCGCAAATAAAAGCGCTACTTTGACAATTTTTTCAGGCGGAGTGGCAACAATAACAGTAAACCCGGCGAGTATTTCAGTTACTGGTTTATCATCAAATGCTGATAATGTTACTTTCATAATATCTGGTGGTACAGGTCCATATACTGCATTTTCTTCAAATACTGCTGTGGCAGAAATTGTTAGTCCAATAACAACTTCATTTACAGTTGATCCAAAAGTTGTAGCAGCCTCAACAGCGGCTACTCTTACAGTTGTTGATTCAAATGGATTAAGCAAAACAGCCACAATTACCGTAACGCCGATGTCTTCGTCTATGGCTATAAATCCAAGCACCATTGCTGTAAAAGCTGGTACAATAATTTATTTCCATATAATAGGAGGACTGCCCAATTATACTATTTACTCAAGTGATACTGCTATTGTAGGTTTTACCAGCAATCCTTTAATACAATCATCTGATACTTTCCAAACATTACCTGTAGCTGCTGGTAATGCTACAATAACCGTAGTTGATAGTGATGGAAAAACAGTAACAGCTGCAGTTACTGTTAACCCTTAAAAATAAAAGGGCAGGTTTTTGCCTGCCCTTGAAATATATTTTAATTTTGGATTTCTAAATAGAGAAGGACATTTAATATAATAAAAATTGCTAATTAAAATAGGGTGCACAACCCCTAACCCCTTAACAAAGGGCGAATAAGCTTTGAGCTAAAAACAAAGGGTCACCACCAAATTCCCCCTTAGAAAAGGGGGATAAAGGGGGTTGTATAAAAGCCTGAAAATTGAAAAGCGAATAAAAACTGAATGACAAATGCTAAAAATCTCAAAGAAGCGAGTTTCAATTACTTTATAAAGGAGTAAATGCCATGAAAAAATATTTCTGTCTTTTAATATGTATGTTTTTTATAATAGCAGGCATTCAAAATCCTGCAAACTCTTCAGAAAAAACATCAACTGTAATCAAGCCTGAATTCACTGTTCAGTCAATCCTTTCAGAACTTGATAAAGGTAAATATGTTAAGACAGAAATATATGTTAAGTTTAAATCCGGCACTTCAAAAGAATCGGCAAAAAAAATACATCAGGCTTTAAAATCAACTGTTATCAAAAAATCAACTATTCTTGGAGATGTTGAACGTGTAAAACTTCCTGAAGGTTTGTCAGTTAAAGATGCAATTATTCAATATATGGCAAATCCGAATGTGGAATACGCATCTCCTGTTTTCATCAGAAAAGCTGCTGGAATTGCTAAGCTCATGCCCAATGATGAGTTCTTTGTGGATCAATGGGCTTTGAGAAATATCGGTAAATATGTATATGGAACTAAAGGCGCTGATATTGATGCAACTTATGCATGGCGGGTA
Organism: Nitrospirota bacterium; assembly: GCA_013388435.1. Lineage (GTDB taxonomy): Bacteria > Nitrospirota > Thermodesulfovibrionia > Thermodesulfovibrionales > SM23-35 > DYFC01. The sequence continues at coordinate 1,934 of JACAFE010000070.1, forward strand.
TCAACAGGAAACTATGGAATTATTATCGCAGTCATTGACACAGGTGTTGATTATAACCACCCTGACCTTTATTCAAACATCTGGAGAAATGCTCCTGAATGTAATGGTTTGCCAGGAGTTGATGATGACGGTAATGGTTATATAGATGACTGCACAGGCTGGAATTTTGTAACCTGCGAGTCATGGGATGATACAGAATGTCTTATCCCGACAACAGGTAATAATGACCCGATGGATGATTATGGCCATGGCACTCATGTAGCAGGCATTATAGGCGCGGTCGGCAATAATGCTCTTGGCGTAACAGGTGTTATGTGGAGAACCAGCATAATGCCTGTAAGAGTTTTGAATCAATACGGTGAGGGAGATGATGATGATATTGCAGAAGGCATTAAATATGCGGTTGACAATGGCGCTAAAGTTATAAATGCAAGTCTTGGCGGATATGGAACAAGTCCGGTGCTTGAAGACGCCATTGCTTATGCAAATTCTCACGGAGTTCTTTTTGTTGCAGCAGCAGGAAACGAATCAAACAATAATGATATAAATCCTGTTTATCCAGCAAGCTATCCTTATTCAAATATAATATCTGTAGCGGCAACTGATCAGGATGACCATAGAGTGGCTTTCACCAACTTTGGATATGCATCTGTTGATGTTGGTGCTCCGGGAGTTTATATAATCAGCACAGTGCCAACATGGATGGCAGATTATTATGGATATGGCTACCTTGATCATTATGCAGGAACTTCAATGGCAGCGCCTCATGTAAGCGGTCTCGCAGGACTTCTTTATTCTTATTATTATAATTTTAATTATAGCCAGATCAAAAGTATGATAACAACCTATGTGGATGTATTGCCTTCTCTGGATGGCTGGGTTTCATCAAGAGGCAGAATAAATGCCTTCAGTTCTATGTCTGCATTGTGGGAGCCCTTTGACCTCAAGGCAAAAATAAAAGGTTCCTATGTTGAGCTTAAATGGACTGATGTTGCACATGCAGAGCAGAATACAATAATTGAACGCAAAACAGAAGGCGGCACTTATGTTACTCTTGCTACGTTAGGCGCAAATGTTAATTCATATACAGATACTTATGGTATTTCAGAAGGAGTTAAATATTATTATCGTGTGAGACTTAAAAACCAGATCGGAGAAACACCCGGACATCCTGATAATGAGCGCAGCATTTCTACAGGCTTGATTGCTCCGTCAGGGCTTAAAGCAACCGTGCTGTCTAAATCAAAAATTAAACTAACATGGTTTGATGGTTCTGGTTCTGAAAAAGGATTTAAAATATACAGACACGACGGAACTGGTTCTTATACGCATATCAAAACAGTTGGCAGGAATGTAACTTCATACACGGATAAGAGACTCGCCAAAGGCACAAAATACTGGTATCAGGTAAGAGCTTATAACGACTCAGGAGAATCAGAACCCTCTAACGAAGCTGAAGCAACAACATCAGCCAAGTAATCGGGTTTATTTTTTAAGTTTTGCTATTAAATCTCTTACTTTTGGAGCATCCGGCGCATTAGGCAAGAGCGCAAGATATTGCTCAAATTCTTTTACTGCTTCGGATTTTCGTTTGAAATCAAAAGCCAGAACTACTCCAAGATTTCGGTGGGCATTTGCATGATTTGGATTAATTGATATAGCTTTTCTATATTCTTCAGCAGCTCTTTCAGGTTTGCCTATACTTCTGTAACATGTGCCCATATCAACTCTTACATTGACATTGTTTGGGTCTATTTCAAGAGCTTTGCTATATGCTTCAATAGCATCTGCAAAACGATGTGTGTCCATATAAATATTTCCGAGCTCAATTTGAGCATTAACATCTTTTGGATTTTGCCGTATTGTTTCTTTAAGTTGAAGAATCCTGTTTTCAAGGATTGGAGAAGTTGAAGGAACAGAAGGAAAGGGTTTAGGCTCTTCTTTTTTCTTGCAGCCTGTTAATATCAGTAATGAAATAAAAATTATTATTACAGTTTTTTTCATTGCACGGTCCTCGCTTATGAAAAATTTTATTATTTTAACTCAACTAATAGAAATATTGCACTAAAGTTATTGTTAGATGCGCTATTTTCATAAAATCACATTATTTATGTTGACAAATAGATTTAAATTTGGTATTAAAAAGGAAAGGGGCGGGAGATGTTCAAGTATAAGGAGACTTCTTATTTGGAAAAGAGATTTATTGAACAGAGAAAGCATCTACGCTATCCTTTTAACTATACAATAAAATATGCTCTTACACCAACTTCAACAGAAAATTATTATACTGGAATAATATCAAACATCAGCAGTTCTGGAATGTGTCTTTATACTTCCTGTGCTCTTGTCAAAGGTCAGGAAATAATTTTCAGAACAGTCCTGCCGACTTTTTACAGAAAGGCAATAGTGCGCTGGTGCGAGAATAAAGATAGAAATTTTTGGAAATCCGGCCTCGAATTCATTCAAAGTAATAATTAACCTAAGACAGCATTTTTGATTAAAAATCTTGCCGTTGTTTATTTTGTTTGACAGCAGTGAAATAAACTACTATAATTTTTACATCAGAGTAAATGATTTCTAATTTTTCATTTTAAATCATTAATAAAAACAATACTTTTTTCAAAGGAAGGAGGATGTTATGATTTTGGATTTACAAAGAAAATTTCCGGTTGTTCTTATGGTAATTGCATTATTGATTTTATCCGGATGCGCTGGATTTGAATATGCACCTAAAAAAGATTATTTGTTCTACCATAAAGAACTTCCGCAGGCTGAACGTGCAGTGGAAGACGCTGCGCTTTCTGGCAAGGACAAACAATGTCCTGAAGAATTCAATGAAGCAAAAACTTTGATGGAAAAAGCCTATGAGACTTACTGGGCCTGCAGAACAAAGGAAGCAAGGGAAATGGCGAGGGAAGCCCTAATTAAAGCAAAACATCTCTGTCCGCCACCGCCGACATGCGAACTAACAGCATCTCCAAAAGAGATAGAAATAGAGCAATCCTCAACACTTACTTTAAAAACTTCAGGCAAGGTAAAATCAGCTTTAATTGATGGCACGCCTGTGAATGTTACAGGTGGAACAAAAGTTGTAACACCTAAGAATTCAATGCCTTATCTTGCGCACGTTTTAGGTCCCGGCGGCTCCGGCACATGCAGTGCTTCAGTTATTGTCAATATTCCTCCTGCGCCAAAATGTGAATTGACAGTTTCTCCTTCAGAGATCGAACGAGGACAGTCTGCAACACTTACTCTAAAAACTTCAGGCAGGATTAAGTCAGCAATACTTGATAATACAGCAGTTTCTCCTGATGGAGGCACAAAGACTGTTACCCCGCTGGACAGCACAACTTATATAGCTCAATGCAGCGGACCGGGTGGATTATCTATTGGAAGTGCAACGGTTGCTGTAATTCCTCCGCCACCGCCTGTGTGTGACCTTACAGCTTCACCGGCAGAAATCGAAGAAGGTCAATCTACAACCCTGACTCTTATAGCAAAAGGACAGGTTACATCTGCAGTACTTGATGGCTCGGAAGTTCCGGCTACAGGTGGAACAAAAACTGTTACACCAAAAAATACCATGCCATATCTTGCAAAATGTACAGGTCCAGGTGGTTCATCTATTGCGTCAACAACAGTATCTGTAATTCCTCCCGCACCGCCTAAGGCTGAGTTAACCGCATCTCCACAAGAAATAGAAAAAGGGCAATCTTCAACCCTGACATTTAAAACATCCGGCAAAGTTACAAGCGCAATACTTGATGGAACTGAAGTAGCGCCTGAGGGTGGAACAAAAGTGGTAACACCTTCAACAAATTCATCATATCTTGCCCATGCAACAGGACCGGGTGGAACAGCGGTAAGCACAACCACTGTTTCTGTAAAACTGCCGCCTCCGCCGAAGTGTGAACTGACAGCATCGCCAAAAGAAATTGAACAGGGAGCTTTATCTACAATTACCCTTAAAACATCAGGAAAAGTAACAACAGCTTTGCTCGATGGAATAGAAGTTGATCCATCAGGTTTTTCTAAAACAGTTTCTCCGAAAAGCACAACACCCTTTATAGCAAGCGTAATAGGTCCGGGTGGAACAGAAATTTGTACGACAACTGTTTCTGTTGTGCCGCCGCCTCTGCCAATACCAAAAGTGATAGACAGATTTTCAACGCACGTAAATTTTGACTTCAATAAGTATGATATTAGACCATCGGAAAGAACTGAATTACAAAAGGTCATCAATTTTGTAAAACAGAAACCTGGTGCGAAGATTTATATTGATGGTCATACCGATGCTATTGGCACTGACAATTATAATCAGGCTCTATCTGAAAAAAGAGCAGATGCAGTTAAAAAGTATCTAATAAAAGAGGGTGGCATAAATGAGTCAAGCATTATAACCGTTGGATTAGGTGAAGCGAAACCTATTGCTCCAAATACTACAGACGAAGGAAGAGCCGGCAACAGAAGAGCCGAAATAGTGATAATGGCAGAATAAAAATTTCAATAAAAAAGGGAGAGACATTATGTCTCTCCCTTTTTTATTTCAGCCCTAATAATAAATGCACAAGCTTTTAACTCTCCTTACCTCACTTTTTTTCTTTTGATGACTTGACATATTTAAACAGCTTTTATTATCTTAAAATACACGCTGGACATGAAGTCCGGTTCAGAGAAGAATTAAAAGTATAGAAATTTAAAGCCACGAAGGCTAAAGATGCAATGAATGCATCAGCTTTCGTGGCTTTTTTTATTTCAGGAGGGATAAATGAGAGAGCAGGTAATTGGCTCAAATTCAATTGATTTCTGGAATAAGAACGCAAAATGGTATGAACTATGGCTTGAGCATAATCAATATCACAGGAGCATTATAACCCTCCTCAATTCATTTGTTAAACCCGGATGGAGAGTGCTTGATATTGGAGCTGGAAGCGGTGTTTTGTCTTTGCCTCTGGCTGAGAAGGGATGTGTTGTAACTGCTTTAGAGCCATCGGAAGCAATGAGAATGCTTCTCGAAAAAGAAATATCAAGTAAAAGAATAGAATCAATTATAATCGATTCACGGAGCTGGGAGGACATACCATTAAATGAAATAAAAAAATATGATCTTGTTATTGCTTCCAATAGTCTGCATCTTACATTTTATGGATTCATAACTGCATTAAAAAAGATATTTTTATCTGAACCCGGGAATGTATTTGTTGTCTCTGAAAAACAGTTTATTGATTGTGCTTTAGGCGATAATTTTAATGGATATTCGCTTTTTTTAAGTAGTAAGTACTCGGTTGAAAGTTCATATGTTTATCATTGTTTCGAAGAAGCATTTGACCACTGGTCTTTTAAAAATCAAAGAATACCGGATAAAAAAGATAAGGATTACATTTTATCGGATCTCGTTTATGAAAATGGCCATATATGGAAGAAAGGCACCGCAGATGTGTGCGTTTATCACTGGGGGAAAATAAATACTTTTGATAATTTTATTCATGAAAATCCAAGGGAGGTCAACAATGAATTTAGGAGTGATTCTTTTTATTCTACTATTTATTAGTTCGTTTTCTTTTGCAGATGAACAAAGTTCTGGAGATGACACAAAGATATTTCAGCTCGAGGAGATAACCGTGTCTGAGAATGAAGCCAGACAGGAATTGGAGACTCCGAATATGACTGTTATACCGCCAGAGTTGCTCTTGCAGGGAATAGGTTCAACAGTAGATTCAAGTTTGACCCGTCAGCCAGGAATAGATGTGCAGAGACCACAGGAAGTAGGAGCGGCACTTGATGATGAATCAATCAAAATAAGGGGCTTTGGTTCGCGTCGCATTCTTGTAACAATAGACGGAAGAACACTTAATACTTCTGGCACGGCAGGCGGTTATTTTATTGACTGGACTACTATACCTTTAAATAACATTGAAAGAGTTGAAGTTATTAAAGGAGTAAGCGATCCTCGTTTTAACAATATTCTCGGAGGGGTAATAAATCTTGTTACAAGAAAACCATCTGCAACCCCGGTTTTTGAGGTGCAGGGACTTGCTGCAAGCTTCGATACATATACAACCGGTATTTTTCACGCATGGAAACCCGGGAAATTTGAATATTCACTCAGTGGAGGATATTCGGAAAGTAATGGTTATCTCAGAAACGGTGATTACTGGTTAAAGAATGCAAATGTAAACGTCGGATATGAATTGCCATGGGAAGGGAAAATAACAGGAAGTTTGCAATATGTAAATGTAAAAAAAGGTTTTATAGTCCCAAACAGAAAATCAAAGAACTATGATGATTCTGATTATGAAGAACCGGTTGATAATTCATTCCCGGCATCTGACGGTGAAATAATGTATGGAGGTATGGGAGCATATCCCGAACCCGGCAGCTGGTGGAAAAAAGAAAAATACTATATAAATCTCGGCTATGAACAGAATTTTTCAAATAGTAATTTAAGTCTCAACTACTGGTGGAATCACGGTGACAGGGAAGCATATAACACGAGAGCATCTCTCGGAAGAGTTTTTCATAAAAAATTTTATGATGACCGTTCATTTGGGTTTGATGCCGGGTATAAGCTGTTTTTGAAAAAACATACTGTTTCACTCGGGGGGGATTTTAAAAGATTAAAAGATGATGGTGACAGAAATTATTCTGACGATTACAGAGAACCGTTCAGGAATGGTAACTATGTAAACTCAAGAATTGTGGGATTTTATTTGATGGATGATTATGAAATATCAGGCAATTTTATCATCTCTCCGGGCTTAAGATATGTTTCATATGATGGAAATGCAGGGCCTGCCGGAGAAGCTGAAGGAATTAAGGAAATATCCATGGACGGAATAGCACCTTCATTAAAGGTGACTTTTAATTATGATAAAAATACCCTCGCATATTTAAGTATTGCACGTGCTCTGAGAATGCCGACTCCCCCTGAACATTACTGGCATTATTCTCCGGATGCAGGTGTTAATACATCAAAACTTTCTTTCAAGAAAGAAGATGGGATTATGATTCAGGGAGGTCTTAAGTCTGAATTTTCTTCAATGACAAGAATCGAGGTTTCTCCTTATTATTACATAATAGAAGACTATATACAGTTCGATCTTATAAATTTCGTCTCTTATAATATCAGTAAGGCAAAACTCTATGGCATAGAATTGGAAGTTGCTCAGAAACTTGGCAAAGGGTTTTCTGCATTTGTTAATTATACTTATCAGAAAAGCAAAACAGAAGGTGATCCTTTTGTTAATAATTTTGTGTCTGCCAGGGATAGAGACTTTGATGAAATTCCCGGATTACCGGAACACAAAATTAATATGGGATTCCAGTATAAAGGAAAAAATAAGGAGAAAATTGCGATTTATGCAAAATATGTATCGGAACAAAAGGTGGTATATAATAATAATACATTATACGACACAGAGCTTAGAGTTCGTACACAGGATTCATTTATAACGGCTGATATTGAAGCATCATATCAGCTTACAAAAAATCTTGAAATAAAAGGTTATATACATAACATTTTTGACAGAGATTATCAGGAGCGCTTTGGATTCCCTGCAGCAGAAAGAAATTTCGGTTTAGGTATAAAAGCGGTATTTTAGATGAGAAGAATATTATCTGTTATTTTTTTGATAATATTCTTCTTAAGTCTTCATGGATGCAAAGAAGGCATTGAAAAACAGAAATTTTCAGAGAGCACATTGGTTGTCGCTCTTGCTTCAGAACCTCTACGGCTCAACCCTGTTTACCTTTCGGATCTCGTATCATTTACAGTAAGCGAACTTATTTTTAGAGGATTAGTAAGACTTGATAAAGATATGCAAATTGTTCCTGACCTTGCAGAATCGTGGAAGGTTTCTGATGATGGGAAGGAAATTTATTTCAAACTCAAGAAAGGTGTGCTTTGGCATGATGGTATTGAATTCACTTCAAATGATGTTGTATTTACTTATTTAACTGTAATATCTCCTCAAACTTCTACTCATCTTGCCGAAGTCTTTGGCCCTGTAAAAAATGTTATAGCACTTGACCGTTATACAGTTCTTGTCCGTTACAATGAGCCCTATGGTTCTGCTCTCGAAAGCTGGAGAATCGGTATAATTCCCGAGCATATTTTGCACGGGGCTAAAGTAAATAATGTTTCTTTTGATGAAGCGCCAATAGGAACAGGACCTTATAAGCTCAAAAAATGGGAACGAGGTATAAAAATAATTCTTGAATCTTTTGACAATTATTACGGTGGAAAACCCGGGATTAAAAACCTTATCCTTAAAATAATACCCGATACAACGACACAACTTATGGAAATGAAAACAGGCGCAATTGATGTCATGGAAGTTTCACCTTTACAGTTTGACAGAGGAATAAATTCGCGGGAAATTTCAGATAATTTTATCAAATATAAGGCTGGCTCGTTCAGGTATGGTTTTCTGGGATTGAATATGCTTGATGAGAGATTCAGGGATAAAAAAGTCAGACAGGCGATAAGTTACTCAATTGATAAAAAATGGATTATTCAGTCTGTTCTAAATAACACAGGGACTAAATCAACCGGTCCTTATCCTCCTGAAGCATGGTATTACAACCCTGAGGCAAAATATTATGATTACGACCCTGTCAGAGCTATTGTTTTATTAAAAGAAGCAGGATGGGTAAAGGGGGATAACGGGGTATTATACAAAAATAATGTCCCGTTTTTCTTCACTATCTTTACAAATTTTGAAAACAAGGAAAATATGAAAATAGCAGAGATTATACAGGATAATCTGAAGAAAATAGGAATAGAAACAGAAATACAGAATTTTGAGTGGCAAACTTTCAGGCATAACGTAATTAACAAACATCAGTTCGAAGCAATTGTTCTATCGCGAGCTTATCTCTGGGATCCCGATATATATGATTTATGGCATTCAAGCAAAACAAGAGAAGGAGAATGGAATTTTCTATCTTATAAAAACCCTGAAATAGATAGACTTCTTGAAACGGGCAGAAAAACTATAAATCAGGGAGAAAGATCAAAGATTTACAGAAAAGTTCATGAAATTCTCGCAGAAGATCAGGCATGTATATTTCTTTATAATACTCAATTGGTTTTTTTGGCGCATAGAAGAATTAAAGGCATTGAGCCTTCTCCCTCAGGAATTCTTTATAATGTTGAAAAATGGCGTATAGAACTATGATTAACCTGAAAAACGCAATAGAAATAATATGGTTCATGGCTCATAGTTAATAACTAATAACATTATCAAATTGCCAGCTTTATGGTTATTTATAAAAATAATCATTACAGAGAATTTTTAAATGTCATTAAAGTATCATAAAATATTATTTTGCAATATTTGTATTGTTTCTATTGCCTTTTTCGGGTTAACATCCTCGATTTGTCTCATATGTCTTGAACGTATTCAATAAATTGACAATTTCTATAGCTAAGATTATAATTTTGAATATATCTCTTCTAAAGCAAGGAGGTGAGCAGATGGCCGGAAAGCATGTTTTGCAATATCGTAACGATTTTCATGTATGAAGTAGTTACATGAGCCTTGGTCAAGGGATTTTAAATATTGAATTGTGCGGTCATCTTTGTTCATCTTCATTGATGTCTTTTTTATTTTAGAACAGCCTACCGCACACATTTAATCATGAAAAATATTTTAAGTTGTGGATGATTTTATTTTCATTCATTTTCCTTTTTATTAAAGATAATCGGAGGTTTATTTATCATGGCTATAAAAGAAAAGGTTATCAGTCAGTTTTTTAGTGAATATGTCAGAGAATTAAATCCTGACCCCGGACTTGATGATTCGATAAAAGATTTAACACCAGAGAAAATAGAAAAAACTATTAAATCAGTTTTAGGTGGCCGTTCTGCGAGGATAAAAGCTGTTCTTGATACATGTATCCATTGTGGTTTGTGTTCAAAGGCCTGCCAATGGTATCTTTCGAATAATTACGATCCGAGTTACGCACCTGTTGCAAAAATGAGGATGACAATCTGGGAGATGATCAACAGAAATTACAAAGTTGATGCGGAGTTTATAAAACAATGCGCAAGAATAGTTTTTACAGAATGTAATATATGTCATCGTTGTAGCATGTATTGCCCATATGGTCTTGATATAACATTTATCATAGGTATGGTAAGGCGTATATGTTTTCTTCTTGGAGTTGTTCCACAGAGAATGATGGATCAGGATCATTCGCATGCAACGGCTTTGAATCAGGTGTGGCTTTCACAGAACGACTGGATTGACACTATTCAATGGCAGGAAGAAGAAGTAGGGGCTGAATATAAAGATCTGCGCATCCCCATAGACAAAGAAGGCGCAGAAGTAATGTGGCTTCCTTTGGGTGCAGAACCAAAAACAAGCATTTATCACATTGAGAGACACGCAAAAATTATGCACTGGGCAGGTGTTGATTGGACAGTGCCTGGCAGAGATGTATGGGATTGTAGTAATATTTCCTATTGGAATTTAATACTTATTATAAGTTATAATAAATAGCTTTTAGAGTTTTAATAATTAATACCCTCAGATGCTTTGAAAGCGCTGAGGGTTTATTGTTTTTGAAGTTAAAGAATTTCTATAAAGGCTGGAGGCTATATTTTGGAAATAAGAGTTAATGGTAATGATGTGGAAAGAGCTTTGAAAATATTAAAACGCGAGTTGCAGAAAGACGGGCTTTTCAAAGAAATCAAGACGAGAAGTTTCTATGAAAAACCATCAGAAAAAGACAGACGAAAACAAAGAGAAGCATCGAAAAAAAGGAAAAAGTCATTACGTTTCAAGAAGGTTATGAGGGAAGATAGAAAATAGAAACCTGCCTTTAAGATTTTCTTCAAATTCAGGCTTTTTATTGATTTTCAGTTTAAAAACAAGGTAATGTCAAAAGTTTCATGAAAAAAGAGGAGAAAATATAAACCACAGTGGGCACAGAGTTTTCTCTGTGTTCTCTATAGTTCATTTTTGACAATACGAAAAACAAATATAAGAGGAGAATATGCATTTTTTAGATTTTAAGCTTTGCAAAGAAACAATTAAGTCCATCTCAGAGATGGGATTTGAGGAGCCAACTCCAATCCAAATATCAACCATACCTTTGATTATGAAAAACAGGGATATTTTAGGACAGGCTCAAACAGGAACAGGAAAAACTGCTGCTTTTGGTATCCCGATTGTAGAAATGTATCAAAATAAAGGCAAAAGACCATATGCAATAGTTCTTGAACCAACGAGAGAGTTAGCAGTTCAGGTTGCGCAAGAGATTTACAAAATCGGAAAACATAAAAAACTAAGTGTTCTGCCTGTATATGGTGGAACATCCATAAGTCGGCAGATAAAAACATTGCAACGCGGTGTAAATGTAGTTGTTGGCACGCCGGGGCGTATTATTGATTTGATAGAAAGAAAAGTCCTGTCACTAACGGATATAAAGATAGCTGTACTTGATGAAGCTGATGAAATGCTAGATATGGGATTTATAGATGATATTCAGACAATACTGGTAAAAACTCCTGCAAACAGACAAACACTTTTGTTCTCAGCAACAATACCGCAACCTATAATGAATATTGCAAAAAGATATATGAACAATCCTGAAAAGATACTCGTAAATAAAAGTGATCTGGTTATTCCAAAAATTCGGCAGATATTTTTTGAGGTAAGAGAAGAAAACAAAATTGATGCATTATCAAGACTTCTTGATGTAGAAGACCCGGAGCTTGCTATTGTTTTCTGTCATACAAAAAGGGAAGTTGATGATGTGTCAATGAAACTGAATAACTTGGGGTATAATGCAGGTGCAATTCACGGAGATTTTACACAGGCAAAAAGAGATGAGGTAATGCATAAATTCAGAACTGGCATGTTAGATATACTTGTAGCCACTGATGTTGCGGCAAGAGGGCTTGATATTCAAAATGTTTCACATGTAATTAATTATGGCATACCCCAGAATCCTGATAGTTATGTGCATAGGATAGGAAGGACTGGAAGAGCAGGAAAAGCAGGTATCGCAATAACACTTATTACACAGCGGGAGTATAGACACCTTCGTCAGATTGAAAAGAACGCAAGAACAGTCATAAGCAAAAGAAAGCTGCCCACAAAAGAAGATGTGCTAAAAGCAAAGGAAAGAAATGTTTTTAATGATATTTCCGGGATAATTTCAGGTGGAAAACATAAAGGGCTGCTTCAATCAGTTAGAGAATTATCAGGTCTGTACAAAATTGAAGAAATAGCTGCCGCAGCCCTGTATGCTGCATATGGAGACATACAAATTTCTGAAGAACATGGAGCGAAAAAAAGAGAGAAATTCAATGGCAACAATGTAACTTATATGAAGATTTAATAATATACTATTTTGCGTTCGAGATCTGTTGAACGGGATATTCTCTTTGCTTCTTCAAGACTTATAATGTCTTTTTTGCATAATTGTACGAGGTGTTGATCGAATGTTTGCATGTTGTATTCATCGCTGCCTTTTTCGATAAATTCTTCAATTTCATCGAATCTGCCATCCCTTATGCATGCCTTAATCGTGGAAGTTGTTGACATAACCTCAACAACAGGTATAAGGTTATCCCCTGTTTTATTAACAACAAGTCTTAAAGAAACCGTAGCTACAAGTATATCCGCAAGTCTATTCCTGATTACCTCCTGTGACTGCGGTGGGAAATATGCTATTATCCTATTGATGGTTGAGGCAGCATTGTGAGTATGGAGAGTGGAAAGAACTAAATGACCTGTTTCTGCTGCTTTTATACAGGCATCTATTGTTTCAAGATCTCGCATCTCGCCAACCATAATCAAGTCAGGATCCATGCGCATGGCAGCTCTTAAAGCAGCATGAAAACTTTCAGTATCCAGACCAACTTCTCTTTGAATGATACAACTTTTTTCTGAAGAGAAAACAAACTCAATTGGGTCTTCGATTGTAATAATATTGTAATTAAAATTCTCATTCACAAAACGTATCATTGAAGCTAAGGTTGTAGATTTGCCATTTCCTGTTGGTCCAGTGACAAGTATCAATCCATTAGGAGCCTGAACAATTCTGCCGAGTACAGGCGGAAGATTCAGTTCTTTAAAGGTTCCTATATGATGGGGAATCACGCGCATCACTATGCCGATATTCCCGCGTTGTTTGAAAATACTTACCCTGAAACGTCCCACATTTGCTAATGTATAAGATGTGTCGAACTCTGTTATATCGTCGGGTAGTTTTTTGTTGCTTTGCTGCATTACTGTATTTGCTATGAATTCAGTATCTTTTTTTGTAAGGTTTTTTAATTTAGATTTTATAAGATGTCCGCGTGCTCTGAACAAAGGAGGGTTGTCAACTTCAAAATGTATGTCCGAGACTCTCTTTTCGAAAGCTATTCCAAGAATTTGATTAAATGTTGCTATGTCCATATCTTCCTCTTAAGTTAGTACTATTTATATGCTTTAATTTTATTAAAAAATATTATTTTTGAGAAGACTTTTTATAATGTTTACGGTAAAAAATATTTTCTAAGGCAATTCCCGCGTAATTTGAAAGCATCTCGAACATCTCGAGATTCACATCCGGCAATGATTCCCTTTTGCCTGAATCTCCATATGTAAGTGTCACGGTCTTTGTTCCGCTTTTCATGGGAATGATAATAAATGTCGGATTCACCGGCATGCCTACTTTCTCAAAAAGATACTTTTCTAAAATCGGGTCCTGAATCTCCCCGTAAAATACTCTACCGCTTTCAATCACATCTTTAAAAACTGAATGGTAATTTAATGGAATTTTCAAATGTGATACTGTTGTCAATTCGCCTGATTTATTAATTCCAATTGCTCTCCCGCCTATCAACTCGGATTGCCTTACGAAAAAAGTAACGGCTCTATCGAATATTTCAGATACTGATTGAAGAAGAATAAGCGAAATATCGGTTGGTTCATTTCGGTCCCTGATATAGACAAACTTATCCTTAAGTTTTTTAAGGATGGTTTCTTCTTTAGATGTTTTTGATGTTTCTTCCGAGAGTTCTTTAATATAATTTTTGAATGCCTGTAAAAATTTTATAGTATCTTCGACAAAACTTTCTTTTCTGAATTCCCTGAGAGGTTTTGGAAAAACAGCTCTTATCCCGGCGCTGAGTGACTGCAATGTAAATAAATAATCAAGAGGAGAGGCGAGTTGAATGCGGGGAACCCCGGGATATTTTGACTTTATTTCCTGCCTGATTGTTATTATTTTATCCTCGGTCATTTCCGGGTCAGATGGTTCCGGACTATCAAAAACAATAATCGGAAAGTATTTCTTCAAAATGCATTGAGATATAATACTATCAAGTTCCTTTTCAGAGTTAGGCGAAAAAACAAGTATCCCCTCATTTTTGCATATTGTCATAATTGAATGTTTTATTAGTTTATCAGTGCTGAACAATATCAGTGCTCTTGTGTTTGTTTCATGGCTTGCAAGCATTTTTTGTTTGTTTTTAATTGAAGTTGATTTTTCAAGAAAGGATATGAAGATTCCCTGTTCTTCAGAAGAAAAATCTTTTAAGGTTTCGCTGATATTCTCACGATGCACTGATGCTGTATTGAAACTTTCTGTAAACGAAAGTGGTTTGGGAATCTTTTTTTCGAGACGGTCGATATTTTCGAGCCCCAGAGTTTCAGCAGTAATGGCAGGATCTTCCTGGGGAGTTTCTTCAAATGATTCGATAGGTTCAAACATACTTTCATAAGAAGTTGTTTTTTTGCCTTCAATTTTGTCCCGCTGTAATTCATCATAAATCCTCAGCGCATCCATTAAAACCATTTGGGCATCAAGACTTATCTCCTGTTCCATTCGGTCAGGGAAATAGCTGCATTCATGAGAAGCAGTTATTGCATCGGTATCAAGAGTAAAAGTTCCATTCGTCCATCCTATGAGATCAACCAGAGTCATTACGATAAGTTCCTTAAGCCCCTTGAAAGCGTCTTCACGTGATAATTTGCCCATTTCAATTAGGGTGGTAATTAAAGGTTTGCGGGATTTCCCTGCTTTTTTTTGTACATCAATGGCTTCTTCGAGGTCCTGTTTCGTTATCGCATTTAATTTAACAAGAACAGAGCCGATTCTGACTCTATTGTTAAGATGATTTGCGCCAACAATATAACCATTGCTGAAAATTATCCGGCTGATACCTTTTTCACCTTTTACAGTCAGAGTCCCTGTCTTTCTGGTTGTGTGTATTAGCTGAATTACATCAACTATATGGAGATGTTCTAAGTCGCCTGTAAATGCCATAATTATTATCGCTTTTAATTATTAAAAGAATAGCATAATAGATGCTGAGCGGTAAAGATTTAAAGCCTGCAATTTCTATCTATTCGAGTCTTTTCCCGCATTTGCTGCATCTTTGTCTGTTTATATCGTGTCCGAGGTATCTATTACAAAAAGGGCATCGCCAGTTAATAATGCTGAAGATTATAAATAGTGCAATAATAATTAATTGAGCTGAAAGGATGGCATTTTTAGAAACCACTCCAAAGATGTCAGAACGTTTATAAACAAGAATACAAACCACTAATAACAGCAAAGTTATAGCAATAGCAAGATATTGCCGGTTCTTCTTTATCCTGAATTCATTAATTATCTCCTGCTCTTTCTTCATTGCGTAATTCCAAATGAGTTTTTTGTTTAGCCCGAATAATGTATAGTTTTGGTTAACAGCCTGAATATAATACAATATAATATTACAAAAATGGAAACCCTAAGAATCATAATAAAAATGTTTTTGTTTTTTTCTGTTACATCTATTCTTGCGCCATTTTATTTTTTGATTTTGTTTGTGTTATATAGATGGCGTTGTGCTGTAGGACCTGAACTTTTAAGATTCTATTCAAAAATATGTCTTACTATTTTCAGGATTAATGTTGTTTGTGGTAATAACTATTCCAGATTTAGTAGAATGAAGAAAAATCTGCTGATTGTGTCCAATCATTCAAGTTTTCTGGATATTTTTGTGCTTTCATATTTATTCAGAGCGGTTTTTGTAAGTAAGTCTGATATTAAGTTTTATCCGGTAATAGGTCAGATAGCATGGCTTATGGGCGTTGTTTTCCTGAAACGCGATTCATCAAAAGAAAGGTACAGACTTATAAAGAAAATTTCCAGTATTTGCAGCAATTATAGGCTTGTTGTTTTTCCGCAGGGCACTACAAGCCGCATATCTGATAAAAGACCTTTTAACAGAGGGATCTTTAAGGTGCTTGAATTTAGTCCTGAAATATCGATTCTGCCGGTATCTATTATATATGAAGATGATTCTGAAATAGCATGGCATACTCCTCAAACTTTAATAGAGAATGCCTTTATTGTTTTTAGAAAAAAAAGAATAAATGTTGAAGTATTAATTCATCAGCCGGTTATATATGAAAAGTATAGTAAGTATAGTTCCTCTCAAATTTGTAATATAGTGCAGGATATTGTATTATCCAGATAATTCAGACATTGCTCAGCCTTCAGCCTAAAGCCTTCAGCCTTTATTCCCCCTTTGTTAAGGGGGATTAAGGGGGTTGTTTACTGGCAATAACTCAATTTATGAAACAAAATAAACTACCTTAGTATAAGAACATAGCTTTATTTTATA
>JACAFE010000085.1 GCA_013388435.1 Nitrospirota bacterium
ATAAAGAAACTACCTACGAAGCAAAAGCACAGAAATTTTTGGAACTATTGCGTCAATCAAAAGAATAAAACACTATGAGAGCACAAAATTTTTACAACAAAAAAAAGAACGGAACACAGACCAGCGCTTTTGGTACGCCGGGGCGAATAAACCACGATTCATCTAAGTTTTACAACAGCAAACTCTATGAAGGATTAAATAACGGAAAAGATATTGAGTATGTAGAAAATCAAATTGACCCCAAAAATATAAATAAAGTTTTTTGTAAAAGTAGCGAAGCTATGTCAGAGCTTCCAGATAAGAGCGTCCATTTGATGGTTACTTCGCCACCCTACAATGTAGGTAAAGAATATGACGAGAATTTATCTCTTAAAGAATATAGAGAATTACTAAAACGCGTATTTAAAGAGACACATAGAGTTCTGGTCCCTGGTGGTAGAGCTTGTATAAATGTTGCGAATTTAGGTAGAAAACCCTATATACCGCTTCATAGTTATATTATCGAAGATATGCAATCCATAGGTTTTTTAATGAGGGGCGAAATCCTTTGGGATAAAGGAAGTAGTGCCAGCCCTTCAACCGCCTGGGGAACATACTTAAAAGCCAACAATCCGGTGTTGCGAGATATTCATGAATACATTCTTGTTTTTTGTAAAGATACTTTTACTAGATTAAATCCGCAAAAGAGAAAAAGCACTATTTCGAAAGAGGAATTTTTAGAATTTACAAAGAGCGTTTGGAAATTTGCCGCAGAACGAGCCTCAAAAGTGGGTCACCCTGCCCCTTTCCCATTTGAATTACCATATCGTTTAATTCAGCTTTACACATTTGAGGACGAAATTGTTTTAGATCCATTTGTTGGAAGTGGCACAACCTGTATTGCAGCGCTGAAAACAAAAAGAAATTATGTCGCTTATGATATTGATAAAAAATATTGTGATTTAGCAGAGAGAAGAATAAAACAATTTTTGCAAGAACAAAACACATTATTTTCTGAAAAAAATCTTCCGCCAAGCGAGGCACAGCCTCGCAATCCCGCAGAGCGGGATTAGAAAAACTTGAAATCGTCCTTTTCGCTTTCGCTTTTTGGTGAGGCTGGCGGAAGGGGGGTTCGGTCTTTGCCCTTCCGCCCGGCGGAGCCCATTAATAAAATCGGTTTGCCCCGAACAAATTTACTTCGTAAATTTAACGGGGTAAAGATTTTTTCAAATACACACCGCCAGATATTAAAAAGAAGAAACTAATTTTGTTTCTTCAGTCTTCAGCTCGAAGCCTTAAGAAGATTATATTTGGGTTAAAGAATGCGCTCTATTTTTTCGAAAGCTTCTTCTATTACTTCTGGTTCGGGCAGAAATGTTGTTCTGAAATAAACACCATCTTCCTGTCTGCCAAAACCAGAACCCGGCACAAAAACAATGCCTTGTTTTAACGCAGCGCGTACAAATTCAATATCCTTTTTCCATTTTGGCGTTTCAATCTTTATAAATGCGTAAAAAGCGCCATTTGGCATAGGAAAAGACAGAGGCAACTTTGTTGCAACCTTTACAAAAGCATCCCTTCTTTCAACAAGCTTTTTTCTTATATCAGCAATATATTCAGGATAAGAAGGGTCTGTTATAGCTGCTGCAGCGGCTTTCTGATATTCCCAGTTTACTGAAAGGCGTTGATTGCATAAGAGGAAAAATGCATTCTTAACTTCTTCCCATTTTTCGCCGTGAAAAGCAACCCAGCCAATTCTTGCTCCGGGATTATTGAAAACTTTTGAAAGAGAACTTCCATAAATAAACGGTACTTTACCTTTAGCTATTTTTCTGAAATCTATTAGTTTACCATCGAAAATAAGCTGGTCATATGAGCCGTCATAGAATATTGGTACATCATATTCAGCACAAAGTTTTACAACTTCAGTAAGATTTTTTTCAGAATAAACAGACCCCAATGGATTATTGGGATTAATAATAACCATTGCTTTTGCGCCCTCTATTTTTTTAGAGAGGTTTGCAATATCTATTTGTCCATTTGAATCATGTCTGTAAAAAACTGTATCGCCTTCAAACTGTTTTGCTTTGCTCAGGTATAGAGAATATGCAGGATTTGGAAGCAATACTTTTTCTCCAAATCCTATAAATGAATGAAAAAAGAAATCTATTCCTTCAGTCAGCCCTGTTACAACAAAAACATCATCAGGACTGCATTTCTCAATTTTTGCAACTTTTTCTCTCAGTTCTTCATCCCCTTCTGAAGGAGCATAACCTTTATAATTTTCGTCAAGAGCGCTTTTGACCCTTTCTGCTATAACTTTAAATGATTTAAAACCATACAAAGGAGGGTCTCCAATATTCAGATATATCATCTTCTTGCCCTTTGCTTCTTCGCGTTTTGCTTCCATGACTATGTCTCTTATTGGATAACTTACAACATTCATGCGCTCAGTTGGCCTATATGGCAATTTTCTTCTTAAATGTAACATGTTTTTTCCTCTAATCTTTAATGTTTCATAACCTGTATTTTGTTATAAATGAAAGAATACCATTTGAATAAATAAATTAACAAGAGGGTTTTATTCAGGCGGGTTGAAAATGTCTGTTTCTTCAGCGTGTGCGATAGTTACCCTATCACGGCCATCATGCTTTGATTTATATAAAGCTATATCAGCAGCGCGGATTATGCTTTCACCTGTTTCACCATGGTCAGGATAAATAGCAACTCCAATTGAGAGGGTTATATTTTTAAGAACACTGCCTTCATATTCTGGATTTATATTTTTAGCATTTTTTCTAAGAAATTCAGCTCTCTGATAAATAATCTCGCGAGAGGCTCCAATCATAATAACTATAAATTCTTCACCACCAAATCTGCAGGCAATATCTTCTTTTCTGACATTTGTCTGTAAGAATCTCCCCACTTCTTTCAACATAATATCGCCAGCTTTATGTCCATAAGTATCATTAAACAACTTGAAATGATCAATATCAATCATAATTACTCCAACAATAAGTTTTTGACGTGATGCACGGCTTATCTCGCGCTCAAGAGTTTCTTCCATATATCTGCGGTTGAACAAACCTGTAAGAGGATCCCTTATAGCCTGATTTCTTAAAACTTCCCTGAGTCTTAAGTTTGATAAAGCCATTGCAATATGCTCTGAAAATGTATTTAGAAGCATTTTTTTGGATGACGATAGAAGTTCTTCTTCTAAATTTTGAAAATAAAATAAACCAAGAGTTTCACCTTGAGCCATTAACGGAATACAGAGATAATTTAATGAATCATTTTGTATGACATGTTTACAATTAAATTCAGTAAACTGCTCTTTATTTGCATATATCTGTCCCCGTCTCAAAGCCCAGCAATCATGAGGAGAAAAAACATTCTCGCTATATATGTTTTTACCCCATGCTGACATTTCTTCAAGAATATTTCTTGAGTTGCTGTAAAGATAAATAGCCCCTGAATCCGCAGGAAAAAGCTTTTCTGCATACTTTGATATAATTTTGAATGTTTCATTAAACTCAAGACAACTTTGCAACATGGTGCTCATTTCTCCGAGAAAAGCGATCTCCTGATTACGTTTTTCTATCTCCTCCAATTGTAGTTTTAACTTTTCATTTAATTGATGCATCTGACCTGAAGCTCTTTCACCTTCTGAAATTTCAATCTCAAGCCTCTCGTTTGCTTCTTTGAGAGATTTTGTTTTTTCTTCAATCTTTATTTCAAGCTCATTTCTTGTTTTAATTAATTCTTCTTCCACTTTTTTACGTTCAGTAATATCTCTAAAATCTTCAACAATGCCAATTAAATTACCGGATGTATTCAAAAACGGAGTTGCAGTAAGTATGCAATATATTGAAGAGCCGTCTTTTTTCTTTTTCTCAATATCGTATTCTATCCTTTGTTTTCCGCTTGATATCTGATAAACAGGACAAAGCGGAGTATGGCATGCAGAACCAGAAAGAGTTTCGTAACATTTTTTACCTATTACTTCATTTTTTGTCAGCCCGGTTAATGCCATAAAAGTATCATTTGCGCGAATAACATTAAATTCTTTATCAATAATTCTCATTGCATCCGCAGCAGTGTTAAATATTTGCAATAGTTCAGATTGTATTTCTTTTGACTCTGTTTCAGCATTCTTAAGTTTTGAAATTATTTTTCCTGTATAACAAATAAATGCTATAAAAATAACCAAAATCAATAATCTCATCCAGATTTCATGCAAATCTAAACTGAAAAGATTACTTATAAAACTGCCTTCGTTGAATATAAATACATGAATAGCAGATTCAAGAAGCCATAAAATTAGAAGCATAACAATTCCAATTTTAATTACTTCTTGATTTTTAAGACATTTCATTTTCTGTAGAAACCTTTTTATGTGATTATCTTTTTTTTTATTATACATAATTATCCTTAAAATATTATTTATCGGCTAAAATGTATATAATTTTAAAATTAAAAATCTGGCAAAGAGCGAATAGCGTTATTGCGTTCGTTGCGTTTATAGCGTTCATTGCGTTCGTTGCGTTTATCAAATTTAATGCTTCGCATTGGAAGTGAGACCCGCTTTGCGGGTCTGGAATTGAGTGCCGAAAAACGGCACTGGAAGTTAGTCGCTCTGGCGACTGGAA
>JACAFE010000028.1 GCA_013388435.1 Nitrospirota bacterium
ATAAACGCAAAAAATAGCTTGATAAATTCCAGTCGCCAGAGCGACTAACTTCCAGTGCCGTTTTTCGGCACTCAATTCCAGACCCGCAAAGCGGGTCTCACTTCCAATGCGTAGCATTAAATTTGATAAACGCTACAACGCAACAAACGCAACAAACGCTATAACGCAATAAACGCAATGAACGCTATAAACGCAACGAACGCAATAACGCAATTTGCTTTCAGCCTTTTTTTATTTGTTCTTCGCTATGTGCGCTTTTATTTTATTGTTTAAAGCATTTTTCAGGTAATATAATACCTTAATGGAATATAATAAAAACGACATTCATTTTATGCAAATTGCTCTTGAATTGTCTTCAAAAGCATTTAAAAAAGAAGAAGTTCCTGTTGGAGCTTTAATAGTAATTGACAACAAAATAATCGCGAAAGCGCATAATTTCTGTGAATCAACATTTGACCCAACATCGCATGCTGAAATAATAGTCATCAGAGAAAGCTGCAGGATAATCGGCAACTGGAGACTTACAAATGCAACGCTTTATGTAACCAAAGAGCCATGTATTATGTGCTCTGGAGCTATGATTAACTGCCGCCTTAAAAAGCTTGTTTATGGATGCAAAGATAAAAAGGCTGGAGGTGTTGACAGCCTTTTCAGTCTTTTGAACGATAAACGTCTTAATCATCAGGTAGAAATTGTATCAGGAGTTCTTGAAAAAGAATGTGCTGAAATATTAAGCAAATTCTTTAAATTAAGAAGGCAAAAATGAACTTTATTAAACTCAGCGAATTATCCGCTCTTATCAAATCTTCAATCTTCATCAATTTCCCTGATGAATATTGGGTGATTGCAGAAATAGCCCAGATAAATCTCCATACAAATTCAGGCCATTGTTACATAGACCTTGTTGAAAAACAGGATGATTCCATAATCACAAAAATGAGAGCAAATATATGGTCAAATACTTATCGCATTGTTGCCAGCAACTTCAGGAAAAGCACCGGACAGGAGCTTCAACCCGGAATGAAAATCCTTATTCTCGTAAAAGTGACATACCATGATATTCATGGTTTATCCCTGAATATAAAAGACATAGATCCTGGATATACTCTCGGAGAAATGGCTTTAAAAAGAAAGCAGGTAATTGAACAGCTATCAAAAGAAGGTTTAATTGACCTCAATAAAAAATTACCTTTGCCTCCTGTTATCCAGAATATAGCCGTGATATCATCCGCAGATGCTGCAGGCTATGGAGACTTTTCAAGCAGACTGGCAAACAATCCATACAAATACAGATTCTATCATAAATTGTTCCCGGCATATGTTCAGGGAGAAAAAGCCGATAAATCTATACTTTCGGCTTTAAATTCATGCTTGAAAGAAAAAAGTTTTTTTGACGCTGTGGTGATTATCAGAGGTGGAGGTTCTACGGTTGACCTGCATTGCTTTGACAGTTATACTCTTGCAAAGGAAATAGCACTATTTCCCTTGCCTGTATTTACAGGAATAGGCCATGAAAAAGATGAAACAGTTGCAGACAGAGTAGCTAAAATAAGATTTATAACACCAACTGCGGTTGCAGAGTTCTTGATCTCAAAAGCGAGAGAATTCGAAAATAATATCGATGCACTTAAAGAAAGACTCGTGCTTCGAACTTTATCTATCATCAATACAGAAGAAAGTCAAATAAATCAAGTTTCTTTCACTTTATCAAAGTACATAAAAGAGTTTTTTAAAACTTCAAATGCAATGTTAAAGCATATTGTTTTTTCCCTTCAGGCTTCTTCATTTTCTTCATTGCAGAAACCCGCCCTTAATATAAAATCTTATGAGGCAAGAATCAATTCAGGTTTAATCAAATTCATTTCAGACGAAAAGCAGTCATTGAGGGAGAAGTTAAAAACAATAAATGAAAAAACATCACATTTTATTTCCATGCAGAATAAAATTATTGAAAACATTCATATACAAATTAACCTTCTGAATCCTCTGAATGTTCTTAAAAGGGGATATAGTATTACTACCTTAAACGGCAAGGTTTTGAAAAGTATCAAATCAGTTAAAAAAACAGATGCTATATCTACCCAGCTGCAAGATGGTAAAATAATAAGCAATGTAGAGTTACTGCTGGAGGAATCTAAAGATGAGTGAAAAGAAAATGACTTATACAAAAGCAATGGCAGAACTTCAGGATATAGTCAGTCATATAGAAAAAGCTGATATAGATGTTGATATTCTTGCTGACAAGGTTAAAAGAGCTATTTTTCTTATAAAATTTTGTAGGGAAAAATTATATGCAACTGACAAAGAAATAAAGAAAGTGCTTTCTGAAATCGAGGAAATGTCGGAACAACAAAACAAAGTCAAAGATAATGAACCTTAACCCAAATAATACAGACTCAAAAAAAGGCTGAAGGCAAAAGCGTTTATAGCGTTTATAGCGTTCGTTGCGTTATTGCGTTCATTGCGTTTATCAAATTTAATGCTTCGCATTGGAAGTGAGACCCGCTTTGCGGGTCTGGAATTGAGTGCCGAAAAACGGCACTGGAAGTTAGTCGCTCTGGCGACTGG